>DATIPL010000921.1:0-2145 GCA_035471965.1 Gammaproteobacteria bacterium | reverse complement strand
CCTGTCGCTGGATTCAGGGCCTCGAATGAGCGACGCCGAGGGTAAGTTAAAGCGTTTGTACAGACAACAACGGCGCATGGCGAATGAACACGACTGTCCTTATCATTTCGAATCCGGATATGAAGCGGCAATCGATGCGGTCATCAATGAAGAGCTTTCGGATCCCGGTCGAGAATGAGGAGCGTGCCCGGTGAACGCCGGGCGGGAAGTCACGCGTCTGCCCCTTGCGGCCGCGGCGCCGGGCAGTCCCCGCCACCTCACCGTGGTACGTTACGGTCAGCCGAACGCCCGTCCCAAGGCCTATCTGCAGGCGGCGCTCCACGCCGACGAGATCCCCGGTCTTCTGGTGCTGCATCACCTGCGCATGCTGCTGGACAGCGCCGCAGCCCGGGGTGAAGTCATCGGGCAGGTGGTCGTCAATCCTTATGCCAATCCCATCGGGTTGGCCCAGAACATCAACTCGAAGCTGCTCGGTCGGCATGCCTTGAGCGGCGCCGGAAACTTCAACCGGCAGTATCCCGACGTGGTCGACGCAGTGGCGGCGAAAGTTTCGGCTGTTCTGGGCGACGACGCCGCTGCCAACGTCGCCGCCATCCGCCGCGCCTTGAACGAGGTGCTGGACGCCCGGACGCCCGTTGAGGACACCGCTCATCTCCGGCTCACTTTGATGCGGCTCGCCGCCGACGCCGACATCGTGCTCGATCTGCACTGCGACGAGGAAGCGCTGCTGCACGTGTACATGGGGACGCCGCTGTGGCCGTCGGGTTCCGATCTGAGCGCGCAGCTCGGCAGCCGGATCACGCTGCTGGCAGCGAAGTCCGGAGGCAATCCCTTCGACGAAACCGTGGGCGGACTCTGGTGGGGACTGGCGGAGCGGTTTCCGCAGAGGCCCGTTCCACCCGCCTGCCTGTCCGCCACCCTCGAGCTCAGGGGACAGGCCGACGTGAGCGACGATCTCGCCCGGCTGGATGCGGAAAACCTGCTGAATTTCCTGAGACGCCGGGGCGTTCTCGCGGGGGATCCGGGTGTGCTGCCGCGGCCGGTCTCGGACGCGATCCCTCTGGAGGCGGTCGACATCGTGCGCGCGCCGGTCCAGGGCGTGGTGAGCTACACGCGGACATTAGGCGAGCAAGTCTCGGCGGGGGAGGTGGTGGCGGTGATCGTTGACCCCGGGGCAGAAGATCCCAAGACCGCCCGTAGCGAGGTGCGCACGGTGGCCACCGGACTGCTGTTCATGCGTCGAGGCACGCGTTTTGCCCGAGCCGGCGACGTGCTGGTCAAAGTGGCCGGCGCCACGCCACTGGCCGATCGTATCGGCGGGTCTCTGCTCGACGACTGATGTTCGCGCAGCGCTGCCCCGGGCGCCGGCGGTGTCGTTGTTTGCTTCCGGCGTCGATCCCGTCTAACGTATCCCGACCCCTGAATTGACCTGGCAGATCCTTGCAGTGGCAGAACCGGCGCTGGTCGTAGAGAACATCCACAAGAGCTTCGGCGATGTCGATGTGCTCAAGGGGATCTCGCTGGTGGCCCGCGAGCACGAGGTCGTCTCCATACTGGGAAGCAGCGGCTCGGGAAAAAGCACTTTCCTTCGCTGCATCTACCTCCTGGAGACCCCCAACACGGGCAAGGTCTACGTCCATGGCGAGCTGATCCGCATGCGCGAGCGCGACGGTCGGGAGGCGATCCCGGAAGACCGGCAGCAGGTGGAGCGCATCCGCTCGAAGCTCGGCATGGTATTCCAGCAGTTCAATCTCTGGGCGCACATGACGGTCATGCAGAACGTCATCGAGGCGCCGGTACACGTGCTCAAGATCCCCAGGGCCGAGGCCATGGAGAGGGCCGAGCAGGTGCTGCACAAGGTCGGCATGTTCGAACGCAAGGACTATTACCCCGCGCATCTTTCAGGCGGACAGCAGCAGCGGGCGGCCATCGCCCGCGCACTGGCGATGGAGCCCGAGCTGATGCTCTTCGATGAGCCGACATCGGCCCTGGATCCGGAGCTGGTGGGTGAGGTTCTGAAAGTCATGCGCAGCCTGGCGGAGGAGGGCCGCACCATGCTGGTCGTCACTCACGAGATGGGGTTCGCCAAGGACGTTTCGAACCACGTCATATTTCTGCACGAGGGACTGGTCGAGGAGTCCGGCA
>DATIPL010000920.1:0-4699 GCA_035471965.1 Gammaproteobacteria bacterium | reverse complement strand
CGACGCCCTCGAGCAGGGCGAGCAGCACCAGCGTTGTCGCCACGAAGCCTACGCCGAAGAGCGTCTGCGGCAAGGCAGCCAGCACCAGTGCGATGAGCATAGCGCCGCAAGCGGCAGTCCACTGCCACCACCGCTTTGGCGTAGTCATCATGGAGACATCGATGCCGCGAAAGAGCGCCGCCGGCGTCACCGACAGCGCGCGGCCGAGGGCGGGAAGGGCAAAGGTCAACGCGGTCAGAATGCCGAATATCCAGGCGGCGATCAGCGGCCCGAGAAGCCGCGCTGTCTCCGGCGCCAGCGGCAGACGTTCCGCGGCGATCGCCGTCCCGGCAAAAGCCAGGCCGCCGCCGACGAGCGCTCCTGCCAGGCTCGCCGATCCCGCCAGCAGCAGAACCTGCCACAGATATACCGCCGCCAGCCTTGCTTCGCGCAGGCCCAGGGAGCGGAGCACGGCGATAGTCGCGAGCTTGGCGTCGAGATAAGCGCGTACGCTGTTGAAGACGCCGAGACCGCCGACAAAAAGCGCGCTGAACCCGATGAGCAATAGACCCGAGCCGATCTGGTCGAGCACCTCGCCCATACGCCGGCTTCTGTTCGAGAACGTCTGCACCTCGAAATCCGCGTCCGGAAACGCGGAGGTGATGGCATCACGCCACTCGTTCGGATCTCCGTCGATCTTTATCCGGTACTCGTACTCGAGTCTGCTGCCCGGCTGCACCAGTCCGGAAGCCTCCAGAGCCTCCGCCGCGATCAGCACCGGCGGTCCGCGCCAGTCGGCGCTCAATCCCCGATCGGGCTGGCGCTGAATCATCGCCCGCACCTCAATCGAAAGCGATCCAATCCGGACGCGGTCACCCACTGCCAGACCCAGCCGGGCGGCCAGCACCGGATCGATGGCTGCCCCGAACGTGCCGTTGCGCTCGACCACGGCCTCGGCTACCGGCGTTGCAGGCTGGAGCTCGACTTCGCCGTAAAGCGGATAGTTCTCATCGACGCTCTGCAGCTCCACCAGCTGAGGCCGCCCGCCGGCGAGCATCATCGTACGGAGCTCGATCAGCAGCGACATCTCGCCGCGATCCCGCATCCAGGAAAGCACGTCGGCGGGAAGCGGTGTGCGATCCTCGACCTCCAGGTCGCCACCGAAAAGTGCGCGCGTGTCCGCCAGCAGCCCCTCACTCACCTGCCTGAACAGGCCGCCGCTGGCGGCAATCAGCGTCACCCCCAGCATCAGGCATGCCCAGAACACCCAGAGGTGGCGACCGCTGGCGCGAAGATCGCGCCAGGCAAAGCTAGCGATGAACCGTGCGACGGGCATCGTCGGACGCCTCGGTATCCTTCGCCAGAGCTCCGTCGTGCAGTCTCAGCACACGGTCGCAGTTTTTTGCCAGCTCGAAGTCATGGGTGACCAGAACCAGCGTCGCGCGGGTTTCCTTGACCAGGCCGAACAGCACCTCGCCTACCAGGGTTCCCGTGTGATCGTCCAGATTGCCGGTGGGCTCATCGGCCAGGATGACCGCCGGCCGGTGCACCAGGGCCCGGGCGATGGCAACTCGCTGCTGCTCTCCGCCGGAAAGCTGCGACGGATAGTGGCGTCTGCGGGCGGCGAGCCCCACCTTACCGAGCATCGCCTCAGCGAATTTTCGCGCATCGGGTTTGCCCGCGATCTCCAGCGGCAGGGCGACGTTGTCGAGCGCGGTCAGGCTCGGAACCAGATGAAAGGACTGGAAAACAATCCCGATTTGATCGCGGCGCAGATCGGCGAGTGCATTCGAATCCAGATCCGCGAGAGTCGCGCCGTCGATGGCGATGCTGCCGCCGGTCGGCCGCTCGAGGCCCGCAATCAGCAGCAACAGCGTGGTCTTGCCGCATCCCGACGGTCCGATCACGGCCACCCGCTCCCCCTGCGCGATTTCAAGATCGACGCCCGTAAGCGCGGCGACCCGCGATGCGCCCGTCGTATATTGCATGGAGAGGCGCGAGATTCGAATCATTGGAGAAAAATCGTCATCGAGTCAAAATGTGGAAATAGATCAGGGAACAGTAAACAGTGACCGCTCGATCGCGGCAACGACCGGTTTCAGAGTCCCGTCGTCCGGCAGAGTTCCCTGGCCAGTCCGGGTGATTGCATACAGGAGGTCTGTCTGGGTTGTGCGGACACCTGGAAATTGCAGACGGAACTCACTTGGGGTCCTGCTCGAGCCGCGTCGCCTGGTCCGGGATCAACACGACCGTAAGCCCGGGTTGAGTGCGGAAATTCACGACGTTGGAAACGTCGACGGGTCGAACCAGCGGGCCTCGTTCGACGATCGCGGCATCAGACCTATCGGAGGATTGATGCCGGACACGCGAGCCGCACGTTCGGCCGAATGCCGTCTCCAGTGCTCGCCCGCTATGCGTGCTTCTCTTTCAGAATCACTGCGTTCCTTCGGCCAGACGAAAACCGGTTCGCGGAACTCTGCCGACCGCAACACGCCCTGAATCGGAAAAAAAGCTCTTTCGGCCTATCGGCGCCCCGCGGGACAGCTCGCCGCACTGACAACAATCCGTTCGAACATTGACACTTTAGAAAAACGCGTGAGGGATTGGAAGCAAAGCGCCTTCCCGTTGTCGGAGCTGACGCACCCGGAGGGATTCGAACCCCCAGGCCCGGGGTCGAAGGCGTCCAACCGGCAGAGTCTGGTGGCCAGGCCGGTGGACACGGCAGCACCCAAGGCAGGTTTTACGTACAATCCGCGTCGCGCCTGGTTACTCGAGGCTGAGGATGGATTCCGGCGGCTCGAACATCAGCTCGTTGAGCATCGGCGCTTTTGTACGCTCTGGTGGCGGAAGCGGAGATATCCCGGTAGGGCTTTCCCGGGAAAAGACTTTGTCGACCTCTATGCGCCGACCGGTGTAAAGGACCGGATTTTCTACCTCACGATGGCCATTCACAGGTCGCTCTTCGGACGGCACTACAGCGTCAATGGGAGCTCGGAATGAAGATTCGGAGCAAATCGAAATTGCCGCATGTTTCGCTTTGGAATCGAGGCTTGCCGGCGCTGCCATCGTTTTCAATAATTTTCTGATATCAGCCACCGGCTATACTCTCGCCGATTGCCTGACGTTCGCGGTGACGGACCTTCGCATTCATCTCTGAAAATCAAACTGGAAGGAAAAATGGGCGCATTCAAGGAGCCACATGGTGGCGAGTTAAAAGAGCTTTATGTCGGGGAGTCTGCCGCCGACGCGGAGAAGGCCCGGTCAAAAGATTACAAATCCTGGGACCTTACCGGCCGGCAGCTCTGTGACATCGAACTCATTCTGAATGGTGCATTCTCCCCGCTCGAGGGATTCATGTGCCGTGAAGACTATGAGAAGGTGTTATCAGAAATGCGCCTGACAACGGGGTTGCTCTGGCCGATCCCGATCACACTCGACGTTACGCAGCCATTCGCGGACGAGATCTCAAAAGGCGAGAAGATTGCATTACGTGACCCTGAAGGCGTCTTGATCGCGGTAATGGAGGTGAAAGACGTCTGGATCCCCGACAAACCTGCCGAAGCTTCGGCAATATTCGGCACGGACCATCCGGCGCATCCAGGGGTCGACTATCTAAAGGAAAAAGCCAATGATGTTTACGTCGGCGGCAAGTTAATGGGAATCGAGCCGCCGGTTCATTATGACTTCAAACTGCTACGGGATTCTCCTTCAGAACTGAGGGGACGTTTCAGGAAGCTGGGCTGGCGCAGGATCGTCGCCTTTCAAACGCGAAACCCGATGCACAGGGCACATCGGGAACTCACTTTACGGGCAGCACTCGAGCATGAAGCCAATCTTCTGCTTCACCCCGTAGTTGGACTGACCAAGCCGGGAGACGTAGATCACTACACTCGGGTCAGGTGTTACGAACGAATTATCGAGACTTATCCCGAACAAACGACGGCATTGAGTATATTGAATCTCGCCATGAGAATGGCGGGACCCAGGGAAGCGCTGCTGCACGGAATTATCAGAAAAAATTACGGCTGCACGCATTTTATTGTCGGTCGCGATCACGCAGGTCCGGGAGCTGATCCGGAGGGGCGGCCGTTCTATCCACCGTATGGCGCCCAGGAGCTTTTCGCGGCGCATGAGAAGGAGCTCGATATTTCCATGGTCCCATTCCAGCAATTGGTTTACGTGGAGGATAAGGCGCAGTATCTGCCCCTCGACGAGACCACGCCCGAGATGAAGATCAAGACGTTGTCGGGCACCGAGTTCAGGCGGAGGATGCGGGAGGGTCTGGAGATTCCGGACTGGTACTCCTTTCCTGAAATTATCGAAGAGTTGCGCAAGGTCTATCCGCCCCGGGACAAACAGGGGCTGACGGTATTCTTCACCGGCCTTTCGGGAGCCGGAAAATCGACTATCGCGAATGCGTTGCTGGTGAAAATGGTAGAGAACGGTTCTCGAAAAGTGACTCTCCTCGACGGTGATATCGTGCGCAAGAACCTGTCAAGCGAGCTGAACTTTTCGAGAGAGCACCGCGACCTCAACATACTGCGTATCGGCTTCGTGGCGACCGAAATAACCAAGAATGGAGGCGTAGCGATATGCGCGCCGATTGCGCCTTATCGAAACACCAGGAGACAGGTCCGCGAGATGATTTCCAACGAAGGGGGATTCATCGAGATTTACGTGGATACCCCGCTCGAGGTTTGTGAGGCCCGTGACAGAAAAG
>DATIPL010000919.1:0-8561 GCA_035471965.1 Gammaproteobacteria bacterium | reverse complement strand
GCCATGCCCAGTTCGGCCTGTAACTCGCGGATCAGTTTCAGAATGCGCGCCTGTATGGTCACGTCCAGCGCCGTCGTGGGCTCGTCCGCAACCAGCAGCGCCGGACGCGAGCACAGCGCCATGGCAATCATTGCCCTCTGGCGCATCCCGCCTGAAAGCTGGTGCGGGTAGCGCGCGAGCTGCGCCGCGGCATCCGGAATACGCACCCGTTCCAGCATCTCCAGCGCCAGTGCCCGTGTTTCTCCCGGTGGCTTTCGCTGATGAAGCCGAATCGCCTCACAAATCTGCTGGCCTATTGTGTATACGGGGTTGAGCGAGGTCATGGGATCCTGAAAAATATAAGCGACGTCGCGGCCTCGAACAGAACGGAGCACCTGCACCGGTGAGGACATGATGTCCATGGTGTTACCGTCTCGCCTTCTCAGCGTAATCCGACCACTGACGATCCTGCCACCCTCGTACTCGATGAGACGAGTTAGAGACAGCGCTGTAACCGACTTTCCCGATCCCGATTCACCCACCAGCGCCAGGGTTTCACCGGCGTCGATGTAAAAAGCGGCATCGCTTACGGCGCGCACAACGCCTTCCTGTCCGCTGAAGTCGACGCTCAGCATTTGAACTTCAAGTACGCGCGATTTATCCATCGGCCCGCTTTTGGAAAAACCGGCAACTGACGTCGGCGCTGTGTATTCGATTAGAAATCTGTCAGTACTCGAAAATCCACTCGAGCAGCGCATCCTGGACCCTTGTGCCGATGCGCCTGTGGACGTTTGGGTGATTCTGTAAGAGTACGATAGCCATGGTGCGCCCCTTACGGGTGAGCATGTAACCCGCCATCGATCGAACGTGATCGATGAGCCCGGTCTTCATGTGCATCCGGCCTTTCAATGGATCGTCCCTGAATCGGTCTTCCAAGGTGCCTTCCATTGCGGACAGAGGCAGGGAGGCGATGAATTCCGGCATGTAGGGGCTGCGGTACGCGGTAAGCAGGATCTCGCCCAATAGCCTGGACGAAGCGCGGGCCTCGCGTGAAAGGCCGGAACCGTTGTCGACATACAGGCCCCCGGCGTCGATGCCCACCCGCTTGATCCAGTCGCGAATCGCTGCGCGCCCGTTTTCGACAGTGCCGGGCTCACCATACCGTTCAGCACCCAGGGTGAGCAATAAGTTTCGAGTCATCACGTTGTTGCTGAACTTGTTCATGGGCCTGATGATGTCGGCCAGCGGCCGAGACCGGAATCGAAACAGCCTGCGAGCCGAGTCCGGAACCTTGTCCGTGCGTACGCCTCCATCGATTTCACCACCGAGCATGCTCCACAGCGCCTTGAATACACCGTAGACATAAGTCTCCTGAGTGGAAAACGTGCGCAGCATGGAATGAGAACCGCACCTTACTGGATAGTTGCCGCTGAAGCGGACGGCGTCCCGGGGAAGGCCTTCGAGCACCTGCATGCGGACCCGGTACTTTCGGCCGCGACATTTCCCGTTGGTGAGCTTCAGCCCGTTGTGGATCGTCATCGTGGCGGACGGTGGATCCGTGGAGACCACGACTTCACCGCGGACCCTGTCGGGTCGCATCCTGAAACGATAAACCTGGAAATTCACCAGCAGCGCCGCTGGCTGAACGTTGTACACGCGATAGGGCCGACCGTCGAAGGCGCCGCGATCTTCCCGCTCCAGCTTGAAGAAACTCTCGTCGATGGCCAGATCGCCGCCGATGTGGCGCAACCCTCTTTCACGCAGGCGGCGCAGGAACGTCCAGAAAGCCTCCGTATCCAGCAGCGGGTCGCCAAATCCCTTCAGGATCAGATCTCCCTCGAGTCGATCCCCGTTGAGCGGGCCGCCGGCGTAGGCCACCGTCCGCCAGCGATAGTTGGGGCCGAGCGCGTGAAGCGCCGCTGCGGTGGTGACAAGCTTCATCACCGATGCCGGGTTTTTCACTGCGTCCGCATTGAACTCGATCAGGGGCCGGTCGTCGCCGACATCGTGAACGAACAGGCCGACGCTTTCGTGGGGTATGCCGGCTTCATCGAGAACCGCCCTCACGGGCCCGGGCAATTCGCCGGCGACCAGGGTTTGCGACCCGGGCAAAAGAAACAAGAGTGCCGTCAACGAAAAAACGCGGGCGGCATGCCGGCACGAGTGAACGGCACCCGGCGACGGGCCGCCGGTGAGATCGCGAATTGAACCGGCCCACCGCATTGGGCGCGCATTCTATAGGATGGAACCTAATGACTTAAACAGGCCACCGGTACCGGTGGGCCGGCTACACTATATCCAGACCTACAAAGATCGTATCGATGGCGAAGTCCCGGGCAGAAACCCCGCCGACTCAATCAAGACACTCGCCTGTGAGCGTTGGCGTTATGACCAAGCGAATTATTCTTATAGTTATTTCTGTCGTCGTCACGCTCTGGCTTGGCGCCACACAGGCGCTTCCGGGTTTTGTCTCCGGTGAGCTGCTCAAATCCTGGTGCAGCAGGAACGAAGGCCTCGACCGCGAGGCCTGCTACTCTTATTTGCGTGGGGCCTCGGACGCCTTTCACGCCATCGCCGACGTCTCTGCCGGCGACAATGCGGGCAGGAATATCTCGCCCTGGCCCAATGAATGTATGCCCGCACGCATTTCCATTACCGACCTGCGGGACGTTTTTCTGGATTTCGCCGCCAGGCAGCCGGATCAGCTCGGAAAGCAGGCTGCCGCTTTGCTGGCGGAGATCCTGCAGCAGAGCTTCCCCTGCGCGAAGGCTTCCAAGCCGGATCCCGGAATCGATTCAGGGCGGCTCGGAGATTCCGAAGAACGCCCTTGACGTCCGTGTGGTGGCACCGGCCAGTTCTTCCGCCGACATCTCACGGCAGCGGGCCACCGTTTTCAGAATGTGTCGCAAATGCATCGGTTCGTTACGACGCGACTTGGGCTTCGGCTTCAAATCCCTGGGCAATAGATAGGGCGCGTCGGTCTCCAGCATCAACCGATCTAGGGGGATGCGCTTCACCAGTTCGCGCAGGTGTAGCCCTCGGCGCTCGTCACATATCCACCCGGTAACGCCGACGTGCAGGTCGAGATCCAGATAGGCGTCGAGCTCTTCGGCCGTACCTGTAAAACAATGGATGACCGCGTCGCCGAGACGCCCTCGTATCGGCTTAAGGATCTCGATGAACCTGTCATGTGCGTCGCGCTCATGCATGAATACCGGTAGGCCGAGGTCCGCCGCAATCTCGAGCTGCGCCTCGAACACCCGCGCCTGCTGTTCCCTGGGGGAAAAATCACGATTGAAATCGAGACCGGCTTCGCCCACCGCGACCACTTCCGGCCTTACGGCCAGGTCGCGCAGCAGCTGCTCCGTTTGCGCGCGCCAGTTTCTCGCCAGGTGAGGGTGTAAACCGGCGGTGGCGAACAGCACTCCCGCGCGGGTCCGCGCGATTTCGCTTGCCGCCGCGCTTTCCTCCTCACTCGCGCCGGTGATGACAATCTGCGCCACCCCGGCAGCCTGAGCGCGCCCGATCACCGCATCCAAATCGTGGCGGAACGAATCGTGGCTCAAGTTGGCGCCAACGTCGATGAGCTGCATAACGCCGCCTGACAAGAATTTTCTCTACAATGAGCCGCCCCGCGTATATCCCCGGGGACGGCCGCGGGCGGACTGTATCCAGATCGGGTGCCGGAGGCAAAGTGGCCGTGACGACAGATATATCGCCCCAAGTAAAGCGATTCAGGAGAAAGCTGTGGCTCAAACGGAACACGCGGCGCTCGTGACCGGCGCCGGACGCAACATCGGCCGCGCCATCGTGCTGGAGCTGGCGCGACGCGGATAACGAATCGTGGTGAATGGCCGCACGGACCGGAAGGCGGTGGACGCCGTCGCCGGGGAGGCCCGCGATCTCGGCGTGGAAGCGATCGCAGTGCTCGCCGACGTAGGGGACTCCAGGTCGGTAGCAGAACTTGCGACCACCGCTCTCGACGCTTTCGGCAAGGTGGACGTGGTGGTGAACAATGCGGCGATTCGACCCGAGAAACCGTTCCTCGAGCTTCGGGACGAGGACTGGCACGGGGTGCTTTCTACCGACCTGCACAGCGCCTTTTACACCAGCCGCGCCTTTCTTCCGAAAATGGTGGCGCAGGGCTGGGGACGCATCGTCAACCTCACCGGTATGAACGCCATGCACGGCTACAACGGGCGATGCCCGGTATCGGTTGCAAAGCACGGACTGTGGGGATTGACCAAGTCGCTGGCGAAGGAGTTCGGGCCGAAGGGCGTCACCGTCAACGCCATCTCACCCGGGCCGATTCGGTCGCAGCACCGGGATGCGTCAATGACCCACCATATCGAATCGCAGCTTGCCAGGATCCCTCTGGGACGCCTCGGTGAGCCGGAGGATATTGCAGCCTTGTGCGGTTTCCTCGCCTCCGATGAAGGCGGCTTCATAAGCGGACAAATGATCGCATCGAACGGGGCGGCGCAAACCTAGCGTCTGCGGACAACAGCTTCGCGACCGACGAGCCTGACGATGAGCGGCAGCTGCTGCTCAGGGCGAGCCTCGGAGCGGCCCCGGGCACGCGCGAGCACGCTTGCGAGCCCATAGACGTCAGGGGACAGACAGGGCGCGACTTGTGATGGAGAATTCGGGCTCAGTGGAGCAAAGCAAGGCAGCGCCATAAGACCTGCATGGAAGAGTTCATCCGTAACTTCGGCTACGCGGCGATCTTTATCGGTACGTTTTTCGAAGGCGAGACCGTGCTCGTGGTGGGCGGCTTCCTGGCGCACCGCACCTACCTGGACCTGCCCTGGGTTATTGCCGCAGCTTTTTTCGGCACCCTCCTGGGCGACCAGATGTATTTCTACCTGGGACGGGTCAAGGGTGTCGAATTCTTGCAGAGACGGCCGCGATGGAAGCGAAAATCGGCACGGGTGCGCCGACTTCTGCGTCGCCACCAGACGCTGGTGGTGCTCGGATTCCGCTTCCTATACGGCGTGCGCACCGTGGTCCCGTTCCTCATCGGTGCGAGCAAGGTATCTCCGCTTCGTTTTCTCATATTGAACGTTATCGGCGCGCTGGCATGGGCGAGCGCAGTGGGCCTCGCCGGCTATTCCCTTGGACGCACTGTGGAGTTGTTCCTCGCCGACGTGCAACGCTACGAGCTGTGGATTCTGGGAACTCTGGGCAGCCTGGGCGCGGCGGCCTGGTCGATCTGGTGGTGGCTGCAAAGGCGGCAGAACGCCGAGTCGCCGACGTCATGAGCAGCGGATCAGGCGGTTCCGGGATGGTGGAGCGTGCTTGGGTATAAAATGTCGATTATTCTCGACACATGGACACGATCGAAGCCACCCGGGCCCTCGGCGCGCTTTCCCAGGAAAGCAGACTCGCGGCTTTCAGGCTCCTGGTTCGCAGCGGCGCCGACGGCATGCCGGCGGGCGGCATCGCCCGCGCGCTCGATATTCCGCACAACACGATGTCTTCCCACCTTTCGATTCTCGTCAATGCGGGTCTCGTCAACTCGCGGCGCGACGGCCGTTCAATCATCTACAGCATCGACTTCGACGGAACCCGCGCCCTGCTGTCCTTCCTGATGGAAGACTGCTGCCACGGGCGACCGGAGATCTGCACACCGGTGCTCGAAAGCGTCCTGCCGGGATGTTGCGCGCCGCCAATTAGGAACGGAGAAAACAATGAAACGCCTGCACGTTAATCTCGCGGTGGCCGACCTGGATGCATCGATCCGGTTTTATGCCTCGCTGTTCGACGCCCGGCCGACGGTTCTCAAGGACGACTACGCCAAGTGGATGCTCGCCGACCCGAGCGTGAATTTCGCCGTCACTACGCGCGGCAGCCGCAAGGGCGTCGATCATCTGGGCATTCAGGTCGAGAACGAAGACGAACTCGGTGAAGTCTATGGCCGCCTGAAAACCGCGGGCGCGCCGATCGCCGAACAGGGTGAGACCACGTGCTGCTATGCCCTTTCCGAGAAGAGGTGGATTTTCGATCCCGATGGCCTTCCCTGGGAGACTTTCCTGACCAAGGGGGAAAGCCCGGTATACGGGAGCGATGAAACCCGTTTCGCCGCGGGCGGATCCGCCTGCTGCGCGCGGCCGGGGCAGGCGGAGGTGCAAAGCGGCGTTTCATGTTGTGACGGCGAAAGCGAGAATCCCGCGTCGGAGAACGCCGGTCGTCGTACATGAGGGGACAGCCGGATGGCTGGCGAAGAGCGCATCTATAACGTCCTGTTCCTGTGCACGGGGAATTCCGCCCGCAGCATCCTCGGCGAAGCGATCCTGAACCGCCTCGGCGAGGGGCGTTTCCATGCTTACAGCGCCGGAAGCCGGCCCGCGGGCAAGGTCAATCCCCATGCCATTGAATTGCTTCAATGCCTCCACTATCCGACCGAGGGGCTGCGCTCCAAGTCATGGGACGAATTCTCGGGACCGGATGCGCCGCGGATGGACCTCGTGCTCACTGTCTGCGACAGCGCGGCAAACGATACCTGCCCGGCATGGCCCGGACATCCGATGACGGCTCATTGGGGAATTCCGGACCCTGCCGCCGTGAAGGGAGTCGATGCCGAGAAACGGCTGGCGTTTTCCCACGCTTACCGCATGCTGAACGACCGCATCAGCCAGTTCATCGACCTGCCCGTCGAGTCGCTCGACAAGGCGAGACTGCGCCGCCGGCTCGCGGAAATCGGGCAGTCGCCGTCCGAGCGTGCGTGAACCGCGGAGTGGAGACTCAATCGAGAAGACCGGAACGAGACCGATGAGAACCGAAACGCGGGCCGCCGCATCCGCCAGACCGGCCATGAATCCTTTCGAACGCTACCTGACGCTCTGGGTCGCGCTGTGCATCGTTGCGGGCATCTCCCTCGGGCATTTTCTTCCCGACCTGTTTCAGGCCGTTGGCGGTATGGAGATCGCGAAGGTGAATCTCCCCGTTGCGGTTCTCATCTGGCTGATGATTATCCCGATGCTGATCAAGATCGACTTCGGCGCGCTGTCCGGAGTCAGGCGATACTGGCGAGGCATCGGCGTCACTCTGTTCGTCAACTGGGCCGTCAAGCCGTTCTCGATGGCGGTGCTCGGCTGGCTGTTTGTCGGCACGCTGTTCAGACCTTATCTGCCCGAAGAGCAGATCAACTCTTACATCGCCGGTTTGATCATCCTGGCCGCCGCGCCCTGTACGGCGATGGTCTTCGTGTGGAGCAATCTCTCCGACGGCGAGCCGCATTTCACCTTGAGCCAGGTCGCGCTGAACGACCTGATCATGGTATTCGCATTCGCGCCAATCGTCGCTCTGCTGCTGGGCCTCTCGGCAATCACGGTGCCATGGGAAACGCTGCTTCTCTCCGTCGGCCTGTATATCGTGGTGCCGGTAATTCTGGCTCAGCTCATCCGCCGCCGTTCGCTTGCCGTTGGCGGCGCAAAACGGCTTCAACGGCTGCTGAGTGCCTTGCAGCCCATATCTCTCGTCGCGCTGCTCGCCACGCTGGTTCTGCTGTTCGGATTTCAGGGCGAACAGATCATCGCTCAGCCCTTGATCATCGCATTGCTTGCGGTGCCGATTCTCATACAGGTTTATTTGAACTCCGGGCTCGCGTATCTGCTCAACCGGACCGCCGGCGAGGCCCACTGCGTGGCCGCGCCTTCCGCACTGATTGGCGCGAGTAACTTCTTCGAGCTTGCCGTGGCGGCTGCCATCAGTCTCTTCGGGTTTTCTTCGGGCGCCGCCCTCGCCACCGTGGTTGGCGTGCTGATCGAAGTGCCGGTCATGCTCAGCGTCGTGAAATTCGTAAACGCCACACGCGTTTGGTACGAAAACGGAAAACGGGTACAGGCGACCGGGCAATTATCGGAGCGGTGAGCGTTCTCAAACGGGTGAGCGCCCGAACCAGTTCACATCAATAATGCTCGGTCAAACGGCGTGAGCAAATTTCTTGCTATGCTTGCGCCGGGAATTCACACGCCATGATTCGCGGTCGACGGAGTACCCATCGATGTCCCAAGGGATAAAACAGCTCGAAGGCAAGGTCGCGCTGCTCACCGGAGCGGTGCGCCGCAACGGTCGCGCCATGGCGCTCGCGCTTGCCAGGGAAGGTGCAAATATCGTCATCAATACGCGAGCTTCGGCAGAAGAAGCCGAGGCGACCGCAGCCGAGATCGAAACCCTCGGCGTCGACGCCATGGCCCATCTGGCCGATGTCACCGACGAAAAGGCCGTCGGAGAGATGATCGAGGCGGTGATCAGCCGCTTTGGACGACTGGATATTCTCATCAACAACGCCGCCAACCGCGCGCAGTCGCCTTTTCTCGATATCAGCTACGGGCAGTGGCATTCAATCGTTTCGATAATTCTCGACGGCGCGTTCCTGTGCTCTCGCGGCGCGCTGCCGCACATGATTGCGGGGGGTGGCGGACGAATTATCAATATCGGCGGCGTGTCGGCGCACGCCGGCGCCATTGAACGCGCCCACGTGGCCACGGCCAAGGCGGGCCTGGTGGGATTGACCAAGGCGCTGGCGGTGGAGTTCGCGGACAAGGGCGTTACGGTGAACTGCGTCGTGCAGGGAAAGA
>DATIPL010000918.1:0-6732 GCA_035471965.1 Gammaproteobacteria bacterium | reverse complement strand
CATTAAAGAATAGACGCAAAGATCGACCAATTCAAACCTGATTCAGCAAGAATTTTGATTGCTCTGCTTGCGGTCGACTCGCGCCGCGCGCTAACGTCGACCATCACTTTCGGCAGAACCGCATTCATAAATATAGGAGTTTTTCCCATGTCTTCCGCAGTCGTCTCCATCCATGACTGGAAAGGGCGCGCAGAAGCCCTCGACATTCGGCACCAGGCATTCATCGACGGTCGATATGTGGATGCCGCCTCGGGCAAGCGCTTCGATGACGTGAGTCCTGTGGACGGTCGCGTTCTGGCCAGGGTGGCGGCATGTGACGGCGAAGACGTCGACCGCGCCGTTGCCGCTGCGCGGCGATCTTTCGAATCCGGACGCTGGAGCCAGATGGCGCCGGCAGAACGTAAACGCATTCTTCAGCGCTTCGCCGAACGCATTCGGGACCACGCCGACGAGCTGGCGCTTCTGGAAACCCTCGACATGGGCAAGCCCATTCGTGACGCTTCCAGCATCGACATTCCGGCGGTGGTCAACTGCATCGCCTGGTACGCGGAAGCCGTCGACAAGGTCTACGACGAGGTGGCGCCCACGTCGCAGTCGGCGCTGGCGCTCATCACCCGCGAGCCGCTCGGTGTAATCGGCGCGGTGGTGCCGTGGAATTTCCCCCTGCTGATGGCGGCGTGGAAAATCGGACCCGCTCTGGCTACCGGAAACAGCATGGTGTTGAAGCCCGCGGAGCAGTCGCCGCTGAGCGCGATTCGCGTCGCAGAGCTGGCGCTGGAAGCCGGAATCCCGGAAGGCGTGCTGAACGTGGTTCCGGGCTTCGGTGAAACCGCGGGGCGCGCGCTCGGGCTTCACACGGACGTGGACGGTATCGCCTTCACCGGTTCTGCCGAGGTGGGCAAGTATTTCCTCGAGTACTCGGGCCGGTCGAACATGAAACAGGTCAGCCTCGAGTGCGGCGGAAAGACGCCCAACATCATCATGGCCGACGCGCCGAACCTGGAGACGGCGGCGGAAGCGGCCGCCTTCGGCATCTTTTTCAACCAGGGCGAGGTGTGCAATGCGGGTTCCCGGCTGGTGGTGCACGAGTCGGTCAAGGACGAGGTGCTCGAAAAGGTGATGAAGATCAGCCAGCGCATGCAGCCGGGCGACCCCCTCGACCCCGAGACCCTCATGGGCGCGATGGTGGACGAATCGCAAACCCGGCGGGTGCTCGAATACATCGACGAGGGCAAGGGATCCGGCGCAGATCTCAGGATGGGGGGCAAGCGCGTGCGCGAAGAGAGCGGCGGCTGGTACATCGAGCCGACGATCTTCGACAAGGTGAGCAACGACATGAGGATCGCCCGTGAGGAAATATTCGGTCCGGTGCTGTCGGTGCTCAGCTTCCATGATGTCGCCGAAGCGGTTCGCATCGGCAACGAGTCGATGTACGGGCTGGCGGCCGCCATCTGGACCCGGGACATCAATGTGGCGCACCGCACCGCGAGGGCGCTTCGCGCGGGCTCGGTCTGGATCAACTGCTTTGACGGCGGGGACATGACCACCCCGTTCGGCGGCTACAAGCAGTCGGGATTCGGGCGCGACAAGTCGCTTCACGCCATGGACAAGTACACTCAGCTCAAGACCACCTGGATCCAGCTGGACTGATCCGGAGACCCGTGCCCGGAGCCGGATCGGGCAGTTTCTGAATGGTTCACAGCCTGCCTGATCACTGAATAAGCGCCTCGAGGGCGGTGAGCAGGCGATCCACGTCTTCGCCGGTGTTGTAAAGATGCGGCGTGACGCGGACGGTGTCGCCGCGAACGCTGACGTAGACTCCGCGCCGGGCGAGTGATTCCGCCAGTCCGGGCGGAATGCCCTGCGGAAATCCGAGACCCAGAAAATGTCCGGCGCGCTGCCGCTCGTCCAGGCAATCCAGGCCCACGGACGCGGCACGCTCCGCGATTTCCCGGGTGCGCACAGCGAGCGTTTGCGCAATACGATCGACGCCCCATTCGAGAATCTGATGAAGCGCGGCGATCCCCATGGGAAGCAGGTGGAAATTCGCCCGCTCGCCCATATCGAAGCGTCTCGCCCCGGGCTGGAAGTCGTCACGGTAGGCCACCAGCGCGGAAAAGTCCTCGCTTCCCGCACGCGCAATCCAGTTGTGCTCCAGCGGTTCACCGTGCCGGTGTCCGGCGCCGACGTAGAGAAAGCCGAGGGAATAAGGTCCGAGCAGCCACTTGTAGCCCGCGGTGACTACGAAATCCGGGCGAATCCGGGTGACGTCGAAGGGCATGGCGCCGAGAGACTGGGTCAGATCCAGCACCAGGGCAGTGCCCGATTCACGACAGGCGGCGGAAATTCGCTCCAGATCCAGCAGGGCGCCGTCGGTCCAGCGGCACTGGGGAAGCGCGGCCACCGCCACCCGCTCGTCGAGCGCATCCAGCACCGCCGCGGTCCAGTCGCCGTTCACCGGTCGCTTCACCGCGACCAATTCGGCGCCGGCGGATTGACAGGACGCTTTCCAGGCGTACACGTTCGACGGAAACTGCTCCTCGAGCACGAGCGCGCGCTGGTTCGCGCGAAGCGGCAGATTCCGGGCCGCCGCCGCCACGCCGTAGCTCGCCGAGGGGACGATGGCGACATCCTCGGAATCGGCGTTGACGAGCTGCGCGAACAGAGTGCGTATGCGTTCGGACTCGGTGAAGAAATCCCGCGACGTGATCAGCCAGGGATGGCGCTTGCAATGGATGCCCCGCTCGCCGGCGTCGCACGCCGCTCGCATGAGCGGCGCCATATAGGCGCAGTTCAGGTAGGCGACGTCGTCGGGTATGTCGAAGAGATGGCGCTGGCTGGGAAGCATGGAGACGAGCAACGAATTGGCGCTTTCACCGGTTGACGCGTATGCCGTATATCCTATTCCGTATATCGGCGTTTGCGTAGCGCGGGGCGACCCGTGCGCAGAACATTCGGCCATCGAAATCCGACTCTTCATCATTGTCACCACGCCACCGGATTCGTAACATTCATCGCTGTCATGTCCCTGGAAAAAGTTTCCCGCCGCTGCGCCTGGGTCAATGAAGATCCGCTCTACCTCGCCTATCACGACAACGAGTGGGGCGTGCCGCTCAGGGACGATCGCGGGCTTTTCGAGCTGCTGCTGCTGGAAGGCGCGCAGGCGGGCCTGAGCTGGTATACGGTGCTCAGGAAGCGGGAAAATTATCGGCGCGCCTTCGACAACTTCGATCCAGAGAGAATCGCGCGTTACGACGGTCGCAAACGAAAAGCGCTTATGCGCGACGCGGGGATCATCAGGAACCGTCTCAAGATCGAGGCGGCGACGATAAACGCCCGGGCCTTGCTTGCGATCCGAGATAAGGGCGATTCATTCGCCGCTTTACTCTGGCATCACGTAGGCGGCCGGCCGAAGCAGAATCGCTGGCGCCGGCCCGAGGACGTTCCCGCATGCACGCCCGAATCCGACAGCATGAGCCGGGAGCTCAAGCGCCGCGGCTTCAAGTTCGTGGGCACCACCATCTGCTACGCCTTCATGCAGGCCACCGGCATGGTCAACGACCATATCGTGGATTGCTATCGTCATGCGGAGATTAAAAGCTTGGGGAAAGTCCCTCGTAACTGATCTCTGTCGGTGCTCATTCAAGGTTCACGGATAGAGGTGCTGTATCGACCGATTGAACCCGCAGCCAAACTCGGACCTGCGCTTCAGACAGCGTCAGCGTGTGTTGACCGATCAGGGCGGTCGTTCGTGCTGCCCGGGTGTCTGAATGGAACTGCGCCCAAATGGGCGCCGGGACGTCTTTTATCCGCAATCGGCGCTGATCTGATTCGATGAACACCGCTCGGTCGCGGTAGACTCCTCTCTCGCGTCCAGATTTCCGGGATATAGGCGGGAGGACCGATGGCAACCCGCTCGAAACTCGCTGTCATCGTGCATGCCGATGTCGTCGGCTCGACCGCCCTCGTCCACAAGGACGAGCGGGTTACGCATGAACGTATTCGAGACGCCTTTCGACGATTCTCCGAGACGATTTCGGCTTATGGTGGCGTAGCGCACGAAGTCCGTGGCGACGCGCTGGTTGCCGAGTTCGAGCGGGCTTCCGATGCCGTGGGCGCGGCGCTGGCGTTCCAGACGGCAAATACCGACTACAACTTAAGCCTGACCGACGCAATCCGGCCCGAGCTGAGGGTCGGGATCGCGCTCGGGGAGGTAGTCGTTGCCCACGGCACCATGACGGGCGCGGGCGTCGTGCTGGCCCAGCGGCTGGAGCAGCTTGCCGAGCCTGGCGGTGTCGTGATCCAGGGCGCGGTCTTCGAGGCGGCTCCATCCCGCTTCGCGTTCGCCTACGAAAGTCTCGGAGAACAGATGCTCAAGGGCTTCGATACGCCCGTTCGAGCGTACACGGTCGCCCTTTCGGAGGGGAGCGAGATACCTGCTCCGGAGGCGGGACGACCCGCGGAACGAGAACTGTCCGCGAAGCCTTTCATCGCCGTGTTGCCGTTCGACAATTCAAGCGCTGATCCCGAACACAGGTTCTTTTCCGACGGTATGACTGAAGAGATCATCACCGAGCTGTCCAGGTACCAGGATCTCCGGGTACTCGCCAGAACCTCGGCCTTCGGCCTGAAGAAAAAGGGGATGGGCGTGGCGGGGCTGCACGAGGAGCTGGGTATCAGCTATGTCCTGGAAGGCAGTGTCCGTCGGGGTGCCAGCAAGGTACGGATAACGGCGCAGCTGGTCGACGCCCGAACGGGTGGTCAGGTTTGGGCGGAGCGTTACGATCGCAACCTGGTCGACGTCTTCGAGCTCCAGGACGAAATTGCAAGCGCGGTCGTCGCAGTCGTTCCCGAGCGGTTGAGGTATGCGGAACTGGATCGCGCGAAACGACAGGTGCCCGGCAATCTTTCGGTCTATGACTGCTTATTGCGTGCCAAATGGCATCACCATCGGCGTACGCCGGAAGACAACGCAAAAGCGCTCGAGATGCTGGAGCGGGTGATCGAGCTCGACCCGCAGTGCGCCGCTGCCTACGGATGGATGGGTTGCGTACTTGCTCAGTCCATAGGCTTGGGTTGTAAAGGCAACCCTGCGGAACTGCTGGCCAGGGATCTCGAGGCAGTACGCATCGGCTTTTCCCTGGACGAAAACGATATAGAGTGTAATCGCATATTGTGCGAGTTTGGCATGGTCAACTCGGCATGGGATGAGGCCTGGCTCCACCATGAGAAAGCGTTTTCTCTCAATCCGAACGACGCCAGGATCATCGCTCAAAGAGGAGAACTCCTGACCAGGCTGGGGAGGCCGGAGGAAGGCGTCGAGGCGCTCGAGAAGGCGATGACTCTTGATCCCTTCGAAGCGGAGTCACGCGCCCACCTGCTCGGGCGGGCGCTGCTGGCGGCTCACCGCTATGAGGAGGCAGTCGAAGCATTCAGACGCATTCCCGAGCTTCGTTACGGTCATCATGCCGACGTTGCAGCCTGCTTTGCTTACATGGGAGACGAGGATGGGGCGGCGCGCCACAGCAGGATGGTCGTGGAGCTGAAGCCCGACTTCTCTGTCTCCGCATACATGGATACCCAAACCTACAAGAATGCTGTTGACAGCGAACACCATCGTGCCGGGCTGACGAAGGCGGGCCTCCCCGATTAGCCTGGCCGTGTCCCGATCTCGCGGTCATTCCATCCGTATGCAATTCGCAGCGCGTCACGGTTGCTCACCTGCCGACCCCGTTTCTTCAGCGGGTCACGGCCGCTGTTGAAATTCCGGCAATCTTTCTCTCCCGAATTGCGAACGTCACTTCCGGGTCGAACGCGGACTTCGATCCGTGACTCTACGGCAACCTATCGAGTCGACGGAGCGGTCTATCTGGCGCTGGTGGAGAATGGGCAGGGAATCAGTCGTATCGAGGATACGACTTTCGTGTCCATGCAGGCCACAGGCATGGTCGACGACC
Organism: Gammaproteobacteria bacterium; assembly: GCA_035471965.1. Classification (GTDB taxonomy): domain Bacteria; phylum Pseudomonadota; class Gammaproteobacteria; order HK1; family HK1; genus CAMYJH01. Next base: position 775 of record DATIPL010000918.1, on the reverse strand, counting down.
ATCCGATTGACTGCTTCCGCCACGCGCAGCCAAAGGAGACGGACGCCAGGCGAAGTCGGGGACGATTCCGAACGTCCCCGAGCGCCCGCCGCCATCGGGCAGGAGCGAGAAAAAAAGGAGTTTTCATTTCGAGATGATGTGACCTGATCTCCAATTTGTGCATATCGACGATGGAACGACAGGGAATCGGGTTCTCGAAGGGTCTACAATTCGAATCAACGCCTGCGGGCGAAGTTCTGGGATGCAGTTCCCCGGGAATCAACGACAAGGAGTTTGAGATGTTAGGTATGGAAAAAATGCGATGGGCGATCGGCGGCATCGTATCGTCAGCGCTTCTCGGACTGAGCAGCGGTCCGGCTCTTGCGCAGGGCATGGGCATGGGCATGGGCCCGGAGGCCGGGTTCTATGTCGGGGCTGGAGGCGGTTTCACGACCGTTGATCTGTGCGACGACCTTAGAGCTATTGGCGCAACCAGCTGCGACGACTCGGATGTCGGCTTCAAGGTCTTTGGCGGCTTCAAATTCAATCAGTATTTTGCCGCAGAGGCCGGTTACGCGGATCTCGGCGAAGTCTCCGCATCGGCGCCTGGCGTCACCGCCACGGCAGAAGTGGATGGATTCCAGGTCGCCGCGGTCGGAAGCTATCCGATTGAGCAGGTCTCGCTGTTGGCCAAGGTGGGCATTTACGCATGGGATGGCGAAATCTCTACAAACGTGGGCAATTTCGACGACGACGGCACCGACATCATGTTCGGCCTGGGCGGCGCATTTCACTT
>DATIPL010000917.1:0-2426 GCA_035471965.1 Gammaproteobacteria bacterium | reverse complement strand
GCTCACCGGCGGAATCTACTTCGGGGAGCCGCGGGGCTGCAGAAACAACGGTAACGAAAGAGAAGGTTTCAACACGCTGATCTATTCGGAATCAGAGATTGAGCGCATCTGCCGGGTGGGCTTCGAGCTGGCGCAAAAGCGCAGCAAGCGCCTTTGTTCCGTGGATAAATCCAACGTGCTCGAAACCAGCGAGCTTTGGCGCGAGGTTGCCGAAAAATGTGCGGCGGATTACCCGGATGTCTCGCTTTCCCATATGTACGTGGACAATGCGTCGATGCAGCTGGTGCGCGCACCGAAGCAGTTCGACGTCATCGTCACCAGCAACATGTTCGGCGATATTCTTTCGGATCTCGCCTCTATGCTGACCGGATCCATCGGCATGCTGCCCTCCGCCTCCATGGAGAGATCGCGCAAAGGAGTCTTCGAGCCCGTTCACGGCAGCGCGCCCGACATCGCCGGCAAGGGAATCGCCAATCCGCTTGCCACCATCCTCTCGGCGGCGATGATGCTGCGCTATTCGCTGGATGCGCCCGGGCCCGCCGATCGAATCGAGCAGGCCGTGTCCCGGGCGCTCGACAAGGGCTTGCGCACGGCGGATATAAGATCCCCCGGGTGTCGGGTCGTGGGCACGGTGGAAATGGGCGACGCGGTGGTCGAGTCGCTGAAAGACGCCTGAACGTCGGGCCTGGACGACCCGCACGCGACGTGGGCCCGACTGCCGATTCGAGATTTTTTGACCTGAGCGGGATCGACGACCATGGATAACAGGCTGGACATTGCCGTAGTGGGCGCCACCGGGGTAGTGGGCGCCGCAATGCTCGACATCCTCTCGGAGAGGAATTTTCCCGTGAGGAACATTTATCCGCTTGCGAGCCGGCGATCCGCGGGCACCAGGGTGCAATTCAACGGTCGAGAAGAGGCGGTCGAGGTGCTGGAGGACTTTGATTTCAGCCGAGCCCAGATCGCGTTGTTCTCGGCGGGGGCGGGAGTGTCCGAAGCTTACGCGCCGATTGCGGGGAAGGCGGGTTGCGTGGTCGTCGACAACAGCTCGCAGTTTCGTTACGACAAGGACATCCCTCTGGTGGTGACCGAGGTGAATCCAGCCCGGGTGGCCGACTACAGGAACCGCCACATAATCGCGAATCCCAACTGTTCCACCATACAGCTCGTCGTGGCGCTCAAACCCATCTACGATGCGGTCGGCATTGAACGCATCAATATCGCCACCTATCAGGCCGTGTCCGGGACGGGTAAGGAAGCGGTGGACGAGCTTGCGGAACAAACGGCGGCGCTGCTCAACGGAAAGCCGGCGACAGCGAAGGTGTATCCGCGGCAGATTGCTTTCAATGTCGTGCCCCACTGCGACATCTTTCTCGAAAACGGCTATACCAAAGAAGAGATGAAGATCGTGTGGGAGACACGCAAGATTCTGGGCGACGACCGCATCCTGGTGAATCCGACGGCCGCAAGGGTGCCGGTGTTTTACGGCCATTCGGAGGCGGTGCATCTGGAAACGAGGGAAAAGATCACCGCCGAGGCGGCGAGGGCCCTATTATCGAAGGCCCCCGGCGTCACCGTCCTGGACGAGCGCACGGACGGGGGCTATCCCACGGCGGTCAGCGACTCCGCGGGTACCGACCCGGTTTTCGTCGGACGCATCCGCGAGGATATTTCCCATCCCCGCGGACTCGATTTCTGGGTGGTGGCCGATAACGTGCGAAAGGGCGCAGCTCTGAACAGCGTGCAAATCGCGGAAATATTGGTAAAAGACTATCTGTAAGCTATAGTTACTGCGTAATCATAAAGAACATTCTCACTTGTGGACTGAACCACGAGCAGACCGCAGGCCTCGAACAGAAGGGCGAACGGGCGCCGCGACTGCCCGTTTTTCATGTGTTTGGACTCGACCGCAGATTAAATAGAGCGAACAATTCGGGACCATTGATGATGCGCCTACCGGCCCGCGTGCTGGCCTTGCTTTTTGCCGTTTTCCCGGCGGCGACCCTCGCCCTTGGACTGGGAAACGTCGAGGTTCTGACCACCCTCAACGAGCCTCTTCGTGCCGAAATTCCCATCACCGGTATCAGACCGGGCGAAGTCGACGCCATCGATATTCGCCTGGGTACCGACGAGCAGTTTCGCCGCGCGGGCATCGAGCGCCCGTTTCACCTCACGCGTCTCAAATTCAATGTGGTGCCGGACGGGGAGCGTGCGGCCCGTATCGAGGTCACCACCGGCGAGTCGGTGACCGAGCCCTTCCTCAATTTCCTGGTCGAGATCAACTGGCCCAGCGGCCGCATGATCCGCGAGTACACCCTGCTTCTGGATCCGCCGGTGTACGGCGCGGCCATTTCCTCCTCGTCGAAGCAGTCCATCGCCAGAGTCGAGTCGGTGCCCGAGGGCAGCGGAGCGCCGGCGCCCCGGCC
>DATIPL010000916.1:0-2484 GCA_035471965.1 Gammaproteobacteria bacterium | reverse complement strand
GGAAAGATCGCGGTCATTTGCGGCTACGGAGATGTTGGCAAGGGCTGCGCTCAATCGCTGCGCGGATTGGGTGCGATCGTCTGGGTTACGGAAATCGATCCGATCTGCGCGCTGCAAGCGGCAATGGAGGGGTTCCGTGTGGTGACCATGGACGAGGCCGCGCCGGTCGGGGATATCTTCGTCACCGCCACCGGAAATCTGAAAGTCATTGACCTCGACCACATGCGGGCGATGAAGAACGAGGCCATCGTATGCAACATTGGCCACTTCGACTCCGAAATCGACATCGCGGGTCTGAAAAACCTCAAGTGGGAGAACATCAAGCCGCAGGTAGACCACGTGATCTTCCCCGACGGCAAGCGAATCATCGTCCTGGCCGAAGGAAGGCTGGTGAACCTGGGCTGCGCCACCGGACACCCGAGCTTCGTGATGTCGAACTCGTTCACCAATCAAGTCCTGGCCCAGATCGAGCTGTGGCATCACCAGGACCGCTACGAACACAAGGTCTACGTGTTGCCGAAGCACCTCGACGAGAAAGTTGCGCGGCTGCATCTGAAAAAGCTCGGGGTGAAGCTCACCGAGCTCTCCGATGAGCAGTCCGCCTACATCGGCGTGTCCAAGGAAGGCCCCTTCAAGCCGGAGCATTATCGCTACTAGGCCTTTGACGGTTGCTCGGGGCGGGAGATAGACGGCTCAGTCAGCCGATCGGCCCTCGAAGAGTCGCGTCGACTCGTTCCCGGACACCATTTCGGTTCCGGCAGTGTCGCTGCCGGGGGCTCTGCTCGCGGGATCGCGGTCCACACACTATTATTGATCGCGTGACCGCCTACTCTCATCGCAGATGAGTCCTGAAAACGAGCCCGTGCCCGGAAAAGCCGAGCGGCGCACTTTGCTGCTGGCGGACGACGATCCGTTGATCGGTGAATCCCTGGCCTTCGTGCTTCGGGATGATTTCGAAGTGCTGCTTGCAACCTCGCGCCGTGAGGCCAATGCCATTATCAAGCAGGACCGGCGCAGCCCCGAGCTGGCGCTGGTAGACCTTGGTCTCCCCCCCGAGCCTCATAATCCCGGGGAAGGGTTCGCCCTCATCAGCGATCTCTTGAGCATAAATCCCGCGGTCAAGATCCTGGTCCTCTCCGGACAGAGCGACCGCCGGAACGTCCAGCATGCGCTGTCTCTGGGGGCGGCGGACTTCATCGCCAAGCCTTGCGATCCGATTCTGCTCAAGGCCCGGCTGGACCACCAGCTGATGATCTTGGACGCAGAATCACTGGCTGCGGAAAAAAGCGACGAGGTGGTCGTCTTTGCCGGATCCAGCGGCGCCATGGACGAGGTCCGGGCGCAGATCTCTCGCTTCGCAGATACGCCTTTTCCAATTCTGATTCAGGGGGAATCCGGCACCGGAAAGGAGCTGGTGGCCCAGTTACTCCATTCCAAGAGCGAGCGTCGCAGGAAGCCCTTCGTAGTCGTCAACTGCGCCGCCTTTACCGCGGAGCTTCTGGAAGCCCAGCTTTTCGGACACGCGAAGGGCGCATTTACCGGCGCCGGCTCGGCGCGCGCGGGATTCTTCGAAGAAGCGAATGAGGGCACGTTGTTTCTGGATGAGATCGGCGAATTTCCACTGGAGCTTCAGCCGAAGCTCCTGCGCGTTCTGGAAAACGGAGAATATTACCGGGTAGGTGAAACCCGCCCTCGGTCCGCCTCGGCGCGAATCGTCACCGCCAGCAACCGCGATCTCATGAGCGAGATCCGCGACGGAAAATTCCGCCACGATCTCTATCATCGACTGAGCGTGCTGACAATCGAGGTGCCGCCGCTGAGGAAGCGGGGCGACGACGCTCTTTTACTCCTGAATCACTTTCGCGACCTGTATGCCTCCAAAGTGCCGCCCTTCATTCTCGACGAGGAGGCGGAAAAGCGCTGGTGCGGCTATACCTTTCCGGGAAACGTGCGCGAACTGCGCAACATCGTCATCCGTCTCGGCGCGAAGTATCCCGGAAAACGCGTCGGTCTGACGGAGCTCGAGGCGGAGCTTGACAGCCGGTCGGATGTGGATGAAGGCACGATTGCTCAGCTTTCCCAGGGCAACTTTCGCCTCAACGAGGTCCTCGATGACTGGGAGCAGCGTTATATCAAGGCAGCTTTGAAGCTGAGTAACGGAAACCTGAGTGAGGCGGCGCGGCTTCTGGGCGTCAACCGAACGACTCTTTACAGCAAGATTCAACGCCTCTCAGGCGAGACTGAATGAAGCCGCATCTGTGAAGCATGGTTTCGAAGCCCTGCACCCCGCGCCCTCGGTTCGGGAGTGATTGAAATCGGTTTCCCGGGAGCGAGGAAGTTTTCGATGTATAACGAGCACTTCGGATTGCAGCAGGCCCCGTTTCGCATCACCCCGGACACCCGGCTGTTCTATGAAGGCGGCGGCAGGGGCGAGATTCTCGATGCGCTGGTCTACGCAATCACCAGCGGCGAGGGCATTGTAAA
>DATIPL010000915.1:0-2256 GCA_035471965.1 Gammaproteobacteria bacterium | reverse complement strand
CGAGGTACATCCCGCCGAGCACGGACTGGGCAAAAATAAGACCCTGCTCGGCGGCAAGACGATACCACCGCGCAGCCTCGGTATAGTCCCGCGTGACACCCTTGCCAGCCGCATACATCGACCCAAGATTGAACTGGGCGCCAGCATGGCCCTGCTCGGCGGCCAAGCGTGTCCACTTCATCGCCTCCGCATAATCCCCGAAAAGGTTACTGACGTCGGCGTACATCTCCCCGAGGTAGAACTGGGCGCCAGCATGGCCCTGCTCGGCCAACGGCAGCAATTCCCGGTACGCCGTCTCGTAGTCGCTCCGTGCGTAGGCATTTAACCCGGCCTGATAGTCCGCCATCAGACTCACCGGCCAGAGCAGCAGCAACGCTAGAAGGTACTCTCTCATATTTCTTATCTTCAGCTTGCCGGGAAACTTCGTAATACGACAGCGCTATCGGTGTTCCAACATGTTCAAGATGAACATGTCGAATGAAAAGCCCCCGCAACCTTAACTGGAGACGGGGACTCTGTAGCGCAAGACTTCGTATCAGAGGCCACCCGACTACCCGTCGCACCGGGATCACTTTGCCTCAGTGATGTTGGTGTATCTACAACAAACTGCTCGATTCACGCATCTTGGGAAAAAGAGACTTAGTGGCAATACGGCCCTACATTAAAGGCGCGGCCAGGCATACACGCCTACTCTGGAAAGTTAAAGCCTTCCTCGACGCGTATAATTTCAAACTCGTTTCCGGTCACAAAACTTCGATATCTAAAGCTTTCCGAATCAAGTTTCAAAATCTCGTAGGCATCATAATAATGAGCTTTGGTTAAATCGGCCGGTTTAAATTTGTCGCCATTAACCCACCCGAGAGTAATCGTGAAATGAATTGGCCCAGAAATACCCCAATAAGCGAGCTCAGTTGTATCTGAGTGCTCACCCGATTCTTTGATATATCGGAAACGAATTCTCATATTTCCATCAGGAAACAACTCAGCGATTTCGAGTCGACGACCACCGTCTTTCGTTTTCTCGGAACCATACCATGTTCCTACTAGCAAGTTTCGGCGTGCGTCGGCATCAGGCGGTCCATGTGGTTTGGATTCATCAATAAGTTGGGTTGTGGAGCACGATGCAAAGAAAAGGGCAAGAAATACTGCGTAAAGCCTCGTCATAATGGCGCCTCCTCGCATTCCTCATTGAGTGCTTCTTAGCAGCGCTTGAATCGGATTCTACCGATCAACCCAGAGCGGTCATCTTGCGACGCAAAAAGACTTGCACATTCTGTGAATATGAAATTTCCGCCAGCACTCGCCAGCGGGGCTCTGTAGCGCAATACTTCGTAAAATCACGGGGACATGATCGGATTCCCTATGAAGCGCAGACTCCGGACGACGTCTTTGCCGTGCGAGCCGGGTGCACCGCGCGGGCTGCCGACATTCTTAAAGACCAACGGATCCTTGTGAAGTATCTTGTTGACCTGACCCACGGACAGCGGCCGAATGCCGGTATTGAATTCGGCGTTGAGGACGTTGATGAACGCGTTGGCGACAATCGCGTGAGCCGTATTGGTCGGGTGGATCCCGTCCAGGGTAAACAGGCCGCCGAGTAACTCGGTGGTGAGTGTGCGGCCGGCCAGCACCACCCCGTTGGTTTCGGCAAAGTTCAGCATGGAGTTGATGTCGGCCAGCGCGATCGGATAGCCCTCGCTGCGCAGTGCGGCGACCTGATCGCTGATGAAGGCGTTGTAATCGTCCACCGCCAGCTGGATCTCGATGGCTTCGTTCGGGGTGAGCACGAAGTGGTCGCCCAGCGGCGGAGAGACATTGCCTGCCAGAATCTCTCCGATTACTTGAATGCCCGGCAGCGTGATCCGATCTTCCGCCGTAATCCCGAGTAAAGCAAAGAGGTCGGGCGGGAGAAATTCTCCCGCCGGCCGGGTAAAGGGAATGACGCTGACGTCGGGCACGTTGCCCACGACGATCGTCGCCTCCGTCGCCGTCAGCCTGTCAAGGACCGTGATGAAAGCGAGCTTGAAAAATTCCGGCGGCGTAACGAGCAACGGATTGGCGCCGATCACGGCCCAGAGCACGTCGTTGCTGCCGAGCCACAGCACGACGGTCGACGGTTCGAGGTCCACGGCGATCTGGATCTGGCTTCTGTCCTGGGCATGCGGGACGAGCACAAGGTCCTGGAACGCCTGGAAGGGATATCCGAACAACACCAGCCGGAAATCATCCGGTTCCACGGTGCGGTTCAACGCATCT
>DATIPL010000914.1:0-6648 GCA_035471965.1 Gammaproteobacteria bacterium | reverse complement strand
GCCCTCCCAGTCCTGTCCGATCACCAGGGATTCGAGCACCTCCGGCAGCTGCTCCACCTGGCGGTAGATTTCCGCGGTGCCGATGCGCACGCCGCCGGGGTTGAGCACCGCATCGGAGCGTCCGTATATGACCAACCCCCCCCGCCTGGTCACGCGCACGTAGTCACCATGACACCACACGTTGGGGTACTTCTCGAAATACGCCGACCGGTATCGGCTACCGTCGCTGTCCTTCCAGAAACCCACGGGCATGGAAGGGAACGGGGCGGTGCATACCAGCTCGCCCTGCTGGTCGATGAGCGGCCGGCCCTCGTCGTCGTAGGCTTCGACTTTCATTCCCAGCCCGAGACACTGGATCTCGCCGCGGTACACGGGGAGCGTGGGGTTGCCCAGCGCAAAGCAGGAGATGATGTCCGTGCCGCCGGTGATGGACGACAGGCACAGGTCTTCCTTGATGCCCTGGTAGACAAAATCGAAGCTCTCCGGCAGCAGCGGCGAACCGGTAGAGAGCAGGCTTTTCAAGCAGCGGAGCTTGTGGCTTTTCTTCGGTTCCAGTCCCGCCTTCTTCACCGCATCGATGAACTTTGCCGAGGTGCCGAAAATTTCGAGATCGGTTTCATCGGCGATGTCGAACAGCCGGTTGCCGTCGGGATAGAACGGCGAGCCGTCGTAGAGCACCAGGGTGGCGCCGCTGGCGAGCCCCGAGGCCAGCCAGTTCCACATCATCCAGCCGCAGGTGGTGAAGTAGGTCAGCCGGTCGCCGGGCTTGATATCCACGTGAAGCTGGTGCTCCTTGAGATGCTGAATCAAAGTGCCGCCGGCGCCGTGGACGATGCACTTGGGCGCTCCCGTGGTGCCGGAGGAAAACATGATGTAGAGCGGATGGTCAAAGGGCAGATGCTCGAAGTCGATGTCGCCCTCAGGCTGGCCCGAGACGAATTCGTCGAGGCTCACCGCTTTGTCCAGCCTGCCGAGGTCCGGCGGCTCGCCCGAGAACGAGGCTACGACCACCCGCGTGATGCTCGGGATCTGAGCCAGTATGTCGGGGACGCGGCCGAGCGAATCGAAGCGCTTGCCGTTGTAAGCGTAACCATCAGCGCAGAAAAGAACTTTCGGCTCGATCTGGCCGAAGCGATCGACCACCCCGCGCACGCCGAAGTCCGGCGAGCAGGATGAAAACGTCGCCCCGATGCTGGTGGCGGCGAGCATGGCCATGACGGTCTCCGGCATGTTCGGCAGATAGCCGGCTACGCGGTCGCCGGATCCGACGCCGGCGGCGCGCAATGCCCCGGAGAGTCTCGACACGGCGCTGTAAAGCTGCGAGAAGCTGACGCTGCGCTTGACCACGTTCTCGCCGTAAAAGACCAGCGCGGTCCCGTCGTCGCGCCGCCGCAGCAGGTTCTCGGCAAAATTGAGCCGGGCGCCGGGAAACCAGCGCGCTCCGGGCATCCGGTCGCCGTTCTCGAGAATGCTTTCGCCCTTTTGCTGCGCCACGACCCCGGTGAACTCCCAGACCGCGTCCCAGAACTCGTCGCGATGCTCGACCGACCAGCGATGCAGCGAAGCGTAATCCGATGCGGCCGCGCCGTACTTTTCGATGACGTGGTCGGTGAAGCGTTTGAGGTTGGATTGGGCGATGCGCTCCGCCGAGGGGCGCCATAGTGGCTCCGACATGATGGCTCCTTATTGCCGCCGCGTTTCGTATTTTCCAAGGCGACCGGCTTCGATTCGAAGAACCAGCCTTGAAGGCTCGAGAGTCGGCAGTGGTGGTTTCGTCCGCGCGCTCACGGTCCACGCTCCCTCCCTTTCGCTGCTCCCGGCAACCGGGGCAGAGGACATCTCCGCATTCGAGTTGCGGAAAATGCGCGCGAAAGCCGCAGGCGGGGCCACTGGCGAAGCAGTCATGCCTCGACCTCCACCGCCGGAAGGCTGCGCTTGGTGCCGTCCGGATTCAGGGCGACGAAGGTGAAAATGCCCTCGGTCACTTTGAGGCTTTTTATCTCCGTCCCCTCCCGATAGCGCCGCACCCAGGTTTCCACGTGAACGGCGATGGAAGTGTTGCCGACGCGCACCACGCGGCAGTAGCAGCTCACCTGGTCGCCGACATAGACCGGTCGGTGAAAGCTCATGGCCTCGAGGCCCACCGTCGCCACCCGGCCGTGGGCCCGCTGGATGGCGTAGCTGCCGGCGGCCAGATCCATCTGCGCCAGCAGCCAGCCGCCGAAAATATCTCCATAGGCGTTGGTGTCCGCGGGCATTGCGATGGTGCGAAGCTCCGCGTGGCGTTCCGGGGGATTTTCGGGTCGTTCCATGCGCATGCTCCCAGTGTTTCTCGCTGCCCGTCGCCGATCGGTGCGAGGCTTGTTTTCAGCATTGGATTCCGTAGGCTCTTCAGCTTAAACCACCGCAAGGCTGCGTTCATCCGGCGCCGGTTGCCCGGCGGCGGGGCGAGTTTGAGGAGCGTTCCGTCATGGCAGACCATCCGCGCCCGAGCAGTGCGTACGAAACGGACCTCGACAAGACGGCGGCGAACTACGTCCCGCTGTCACCCTTGAGCTTCATCCGGCGGGCGGCGGCGGTTTATCCGCACCACCCGGCGCTGATTCACGCGGACCGCAGCTCGAGCTGGTCCGAAACCTACTCCCGCTGCCGGCGGCTCGCCTCCGCCCTCGCGGCCCGCGGCTTCGGCGCCGGCGATACGATCGCGGTGATGGCGCCGAACATCCCCGCCATCTACGAGGCGAGCTTCGCCATCCCCATGCTCGGCGCCGTTCTCAACACGCTCAATGTCCGTCTGGATGCCGGCACCATTGCCTACAGCCTGGAGCACGGCGAAGCCAAGGCCCTGATCACGGACACCGAATTCTCCCCGGTCATCGCCGAAGCGATTGCAGGCGTAGAGAAGCCGCCGCTGATTATCGACGTGGACGACCCCTCGGGACCAGGCGGCGATCGCCTGGGCGAGTGTGAGTACGAAAACTTCCTGCTCGAGGGCGATCCGGATTTCGAATGGCGCTTTCCTGACGACGAGTGGCAGGCCATCTCGCTCAACTACACCTCGGGAACGACGGGCAAGCCGAAGGGCGTCGTCTACCACCACCGCGGCGCTTATCTCAACGCCATCAGTAACGTTCTCGCGTGGAATATGCGCGGCCATCCCGTGTATTTGTGGACTTTGCCCATGTTCCACTGCAACGGCTGGTGCTACCCCTGGACCCTGGCGTGTGTGGCGGGCACCAGCGTCTGCATGCGCAAAGTGGAGGCGAAGGCCATTTTCGACGCCATCGCCGATGACGGCGTGACACACTTCTGCGGCGCGCCCGTCGTGCTCGGCATCGTCCTGAACGCAAAGCCCGGAGAGCGGCGCGCGTTCAGCCATACGGTCGAGGTGATGACCGCGGCCGCGCCCCCTCCGGCGGCGGTGCTCAAGGCGATGGAGGCGGCGGGCTTTCACATGACCCACGTGTACGGGCTCACGGAAACCTACGGCCCGGCCGTGATCTGCGCCTGGAAAGACGAGTGGAACGAGCTATCGGAGGACGACCGCGCTTCGCTCAAGGCGCGCCAGGGCGTGACCTATCACGCGCTCGAGGAACTCGAGGTGATGGATCCGGAAACCATGACGCCGGTTTCCCGCGACGGTAAATCCATGGGCGAGGTCATGTTCCGGGGCAACATCGTCATGAAGGGCTACCTGAAGAATGCGGAAGCGACCCGGAAAGCCTTTGCCGGCGGCTGGTTTCATTCCGGCGATCTGGGCGTCATGCACCCGGACGGCTACATCCAGCTCAAAGATCGTTCCAAGGACATCATCATCTCGGGCGGGGAGAACATTTCTTCGATTGAGGTCGAAGACACGCTATACCGTCACCCGGCGGTGCTGGAGGCTGCGGTGGTCGCGCGGCCGGACGAAAAATGGGGCGAGACGCCGTGCGCGTTCGTGACGCTCAAAGACGGCGCCGACACTGTCACCGAGTCGGACATCATCGGCTTCTGCCGCGACAACATGGCGCGATTCAAGGCGCCCAAGACGGTGATCTTCGGACCCCTGCCCAAGACCTCCACCGGAAAAATTCAGAAGTTCAAGCTGAGAGAGCAGGCCAAAAAGTTATGACTGCCCGGCGCCCGGTCGCTGCTCACCGATTGCCGCCTCGCGACCTCGGGCGGGTATCGGCGGAAAGGCCGCGGGAATAAGACGATATGGTTGTTGCCGAGCGTCTTGATATAGTCCCCGTACATCCTGTCCGAGAAATCTGTGCAGATCAATTCGGTGCCGTCTGAAATTCGCATGCGTCGCTCCATTGCAAGCTCTTCCATCGCTCCGGGTGCGCGTGTCCGGATTCGCGCCGGCATGCCGGTGCAATTTCGCGGTGCAGCGTGCCGGCGCGGTGGTGAAGGATTGAGTCCAATCGGTCTGCATAAGCACGCAGAAACTTCGGCTTCGAAGTCATGACGACCTTTGCCGACGCCCGCGGGCTTGCCATAACCGCCGCCAGCGCCGAGGCCGTGCGGCACTACGACGGGGTGATGGACGCCTATCTGCATTTCGCCAAGGATACCGGAGCCCATCTCAAGCAGGCGCTCGGGGCCGACCCCGATTTCGCGCTTGCCCACTGCACCAAAGGCTATTTCTTCCAGCTCTTCTGCAACCGCGCGCTGGAGGCGAAAGCGCGTCAGAGCCTGGAAACGGCGCGTGCCCTGGCCAAGACCAGTGCGCTGACGCCCAGGGAGGAGCTTCACCTCCACGCGCTGGCCTGCTGGGTTGCGGGCGATCTCGGCGGCGCCGCGGCGTGCTGGGACGGCATTCTGTTCGCGCATCCGCGGGACATTCTCGCCCTCAAGCTCGCGACCTACACCCACTTCTATCTCGGCGACAGCGCGCAGATCCGCGATTCCGTCGCCCGGGTGCGCTACGCCTGGGCGGAAGACGTGCCCGGGTATCCCGCCGTGCTCGGCATGCACGCCTTCGGCCTGGAGGAAACCGGCGATTACACGGCGGCGGAGCGAGAGGGTCGCCGCGCAGTGCAAATGGACCCGGAGGACCTGTGGGCGGTGCACGCGGTGGCCCACGTGCTGGAGATGCAGGATCGGCGGCGCGAAGGCGCCGCCTGGCTGGAAGGCAGCGCCGATCACTGGGGACGGGGCAACAACTTCGTCTACCATCTGTGGTGGCACCTGGCGCTCTTTTACCTCGAGCTGGAGGACTTCGATCGCGTGCTCGCGCTGTACGATCAGCGTGTCCGCGTGGACACCGCATCCGACGAATACCTGGATATCTGCAACGCCGCTTCTCTGCTGTGGCGGCTGGAAGAGCGCGGTATCCACGTGGGCGGACGCTGGACGGAGCTGGGGGAAAAGTCCGCTGCGCGCGTCGGCGATCAGTTGATGGTTTTTCCCGACGCGCATTTCGTCCTCTCCCTGGCCGGCGCGGGCAAGACGGAGGCGCTTGCGGAAATGTTGCGCTCCATGCGCGACTGCGCCGGAAGACCGGGAGTCACGGAGTCGCTGATAGCCGCCGAGGTCGGTGTTTCGCTGTGCGAGGCGCTCGCCGCCTGGTACGAATCCCTCTACGCGCTGGTGGTGGATCGACTGATGCCGGTGCGTTACCAGATTCCGCGCATCGGCGGCAGCCATGCCCAGCGCGACATGTTCTGGCAAATGCTGATCGCCGCGTGCTTGCGCTGCGATCGATTGAAAGAAGCCCGCGCGCTGCTTTGTGAGCGCACTGCGCTCAAGCCCAAAAATGTCTGGAGCTGGCGCCGCTACGCCGATGCGCTGGAGGCGGCCGGCGAGGCCGAACCCGCTGCGCAGGCGCGGAGAAAGGCGGACGCGTTGCTGGCGGCGTAGAGGTCGAAGGACTTTCAATTCAGCCCGCTGCAGGAGCGCGTTTGCGCGCGACGCTTCCAGAGTGCGAAGCGGTGACGATTGTTGTCCGGCGCAATACGCTTCGCTATTGCGCCCTACTCCTCCTGTTCGCGCACTGGCGCCGATGCGCTGGAGCCCGCACGGGAAACCGATTCCGCCGCAACGGCGCGCAAGAGGGTGGAAGCGTTGCCGGCAGCATAACGGTCACAGACTTTCAATTTGGATTTTTTCGGCGCAATACGCTTCGCCAGCTCGCCCTACGCTTTCCGACACTCGTAGAGGGTAGATGGGGGCGGGCATCAAATGCTCCGTGTCTCCCCGTCTGATATCTACCCTCTACCGTATTTCGGACATATGTTCTTTCCCTCCATACTGCATGCCGCATACTACTTGCTGCGGTTACTCTTCTTATTCGCCTCCACGAATGCGCGGGTGTGAAACTCGGCCTGCTGCGCCGAATATGCGTATTCACGACCCACGGGGCAGGCGCGACGCGCGAGACAACCGCCGGTGAGGCATTCAATCCCCGCCGCCGACTCCACGTGGGCCACGCAGCGCGGCACGTCGTACCCCGATTCGCCGAAGGCCTCCACCGGGCAGGTGCTCAGACAGGGACGACCGACGCAGGTGTCGCACGGTCGTTCGGCGCTCCGGGCCGGGGGCAGATCGATGCGGGACGAAAATGCGAGGGCCCCGCGGTAGGCGTGCCACAGCCCGTACTCGCGATGGATCAGCAGCCCGATGGGTGACGGCCACACCGGCTCCGCCTTCTGCGCCCATCTG
>DATIPL010000913.1:0-3461 GCA_035471965.1 Gammaproteobacteria bacterium | reverse complement strand
CCTTCGCATTGCGAACGCGACGCTCTCCCAGCTGAGCTACGGCCCCGTCAACCAGGCGGCCGATCTTAACCGCCGAACCTCGGGCTGTCATCTGCGTCAAAGGACCCAACTGGCGCGGAAACCGCTCGGTTTGCGGGCCTTATGCTCAGATGGTTAGGGTTGTTTTTTGAGTTGCGTTCGAGATTACCTTCGCTCCGGCTTCCGGGCCACCGTTTACACAGCTGCAGCCACAATGGGAAATCGTGCCGCTACCGTTCATTTTTTTCGTTTGCAGGAGTTCTAAATGCACGCAACGCTTCCGCTCATGATCAATTCGGACTTCCCGCCCATCCGGCGGGCGCGTCTGGACACGCTGCAGGTGAACGTCGGTTATCGCTGTAATCAATCCTGCGTCCACTGTCACGTCAATGCGGGCCCGAGGCGAACGGAGGAGATGGACCTCGAGACGGCGGAGATCGTGATCGAGTTCCTGCAGGCGACAACGGTGAGCACCCTGGACATCACCGGGGGCGCGCCGGAGCTGAATGAAAATTTCCGTTTCATGGTGGAATCCGCCCGCGGACTGGGCGCGCACGTCATCGATCGTTGCAACCTCACCATTCTTTCCGAGCCCGGGTTCGAGGACCTGGGCGGGTTTCTGGCCGACCACGAGGTCGAAGTGGTCGCGTCGCTGCCCTGTTATCTCGTTGAGAACGTGGATCGCCAGAGAGGAAAAGGCGTGTTCGAGTCGAGCATCCTGGGGTTAAAGAAGCTCAATCGCCTGGGCTACGGTGATCCGTCTTCCGCTCTGTCGCTGAGCCTGGTCTACAACCCCCAGGGGCCCACCCTCCCTCCGCCGCAACAGGAGCTCGAGGCCGCATACAAGAAAGAGCTGGGCGATCGCTACGGGGTGCGCTTCGATCGACTGCTCACCCTCGCCAACATGCCCGTCGGTCGTTTCGGCAGCACACTGATATCCAAGGGACAGTTTCAGCAGTACATGGGTCTGCTTCGCGAAGCGCACCGGGACGACAATGTAGACGGCGTGATGTGCCGAACGCTGCTAAGCGTGGACTGGCAGGGTTTCGTTTTCGACTGTGATTTCAATCAGATGCTGGATCTCCCGTTGCGACGAAACGGTACGCAGCGGACGCATTTGTCGGCTCTGATGGGAGAGAATCTGGAAGGAAGTCCCATCGTTGTTCGCGACCATTGCTACGGCTGCACGGCGGGACAGGGCAGCAGCTGTTCCGGTGCGTTGAACTGAGCCATCGCTCAGGCGCGCGGCAACAGGCATGACCCGGATTTCCGTGATCATCCCGGTATTGAACGACGCCGCGATCCTCCAGTCGCATGGGCCGGCGCTTCGCGCGCTTCAGGCCCGAGGTCACGAAGTCGTCGTGGTGGACGGGGGCAGCCGTGACGACAGCCTGCGCGTCGCCCGCGAGATCACTTCCCGGGTGCTCGGCTCCGACCGCGGCCGTGCGCTGCAGATGAACGCCGGCGCAGAGGCCGCCGAAGGCGATCTGCTGCTGTTTCTTCACGCGGATACACAGCTCGAGCCAGGCGCGCTTCAATCGCTGCTGGCCGAGGGAGCGCGGCGCGGCGACGCATTCTGGGGACGATACGATGTGCGCCTGGACGGCGATCACTGGCTGTACCGCGTAATCGAAACCATGATGAATCTTCGCGCCCGGTTTACCGGGATTGCCACCGGTGATCAGGCGATGTGCGTTTCACGTGCGCTGTTCCGACGAGTGGGTGGATTTCCCCGCATCCCTTTGATGGAGGACGTCGCCTTGAGCAAGCGCCTGCGCAGGTGCGCCGCACCGGCGTGTTTGAAGCCGCGTGTTGTCGCTTCAGCGCGGCGCTGGGCGCGCCATGGCATTGTCGCCACCACGCTGCTCATGTGGCGCCTGAGGCTCAGCTATTTCCTGGGCGCGGACCCCGCCAGGCTGGCGCGACTCTATTACGGGCCGGAAATCGATAGCGGCCACTGAAGGCGCGGCATCCGGTGCGGCTCCGGGCGGAAAGATTCGAAACGCCGGCGATACTCGTATTCGCCAGGGCTCCGATGGCCGGAAAGGTGAAGACCCGTCTTGTTCCGGCGCTGGGTGAAAAGGGCGCCGCGGCACTGCATCGACGGCTGACCCGACGGGCGCTCACGACCGCCGTCGAGTCGAAACTCGGTGCGGTGATTCTGTACTGCGATCCGGATACCCGCCACGCGTTCTTCCGCCGCCTCAAGGCGGACTTGCTTGTTCCGCTCCGGTCTCAGAGGGGCGCCGATCTGGGGGAGCGCATGCACCATGCCATGACCTCCGCCCTGTCGAGCCACCGGGCTGCGCTCCTCATCGGCAGCGATTGTCCGGGACTTGACCAGCAATATCTGCGTCAGGCCGTGGTCAGTCTGACTTCCGGGGAGGTGCCGCTGGTGCTGGGTCCGGCCCGGGACGGCGGCTACGTCCTCATCGGCGCCACGCGCCTGGACCGGCGCATTTTTCATGCGGTGCCGTGGGGTACGGACCGGGTTCTAGATGAGACCCGGGCGCGACTGCGCGAGCTCGGTTGGGGCTGGCGCGAGCTGGCCCCCCTGGAGGATGTCGATCGCCCGGAAGATCTGGAGCGACTCGAGCCCGGGCTGGTGTCCTGACGGCGGATTCAGCCCCGTTTCAGCAGTTTCACCGCGATGCGCTTCGAGTCCACCTGATAATCTCCTCCGACGATGGCTCGCCTCAGGCGAAGGAGCTGCTCTTCACCCATGACAACTGGCCCGGAGCGCAGCTTGCTGTCGCGAGCGGAGATCGAGACCAGAGACGTCGACGTTTTCTCCGACCTATCGACTGCTCGCACGGTGGTTATCGCCCTGGTGTTGGACATGACGGTGCACCCGGTATCCGCATCGGCTGTTGATAGCGTTATCGACGCATTCGTCGCAGTCTTGAGGGCGTGACGAATTCGAGCGGGCGCCTGCAAGCGCGTGCGGGAAATGATGTCCAGCGCAGCCGCAGGGCGCGCCAGAATTTTGACATGCTGCGGATTGCCGTCTAATTTCAATCTATTACAGGCGGTACTCGAACCGCCCTCGATTGAAAAGAGGTTGCGATCCGCCGCCCATGCTCACCGCCGTTGTCATCGATCACAACCCGTCTCGAGCCGAAGAAACCTGCGCCGTGCTCGAATTTCTCGGCCACGCGTCCCGCGTTCGGGCGGCAGCGGATGCGGAGTCTCTGGCGGCGGCGGACCTGGTCATCCTGGCGCCGCCGGAAAAGGGCGACGGGCTGCTGGACACCTTCCGGCACATCCGCGAGAAGGATCCCCACCTTCCCATCCTGGCCTTGAGCGACTCGGGGCGGGAGCGCCCGTGGGACGAGGAGATCGAGCGGGGGTGCATCGCCCGGCTCTGCGTTCCCCTGCGGCTTGCCGCGGTGCAGGACGCCCTGCAGCAGGTGCATGTCTATCGGGAAAATCGGCACCTGGAG
>DATIPL010000912.1:0-1828 GCA_035471965.1 Gammaproteobacteria bacterium | reverse complement strand
GCCGCCCAGTTGCAGGGAAGCGGAGGATCTCGAACGATCCGACATGATCGGGCGCGGTGCCTCCTTTCGTCTCGGTGCGCCGAAAAGAGGTGGATCTGGATTCCGACGGAGAAAATGTGGTGACTACTGCCGTGGAAATTGAAGAAAAAGTGATGCAGATTGTCAGCGAGCAGTTGAGCGTCGACCGCAACGAGATCTCACGCGAGACCTCGTTCGTCAACGACCTGAACGCTGACTCGCTGGACACCGTCGAGCTGGTGATGGAGCTTGAAGACGAGTTCGATCTCACCATTCCCGATGAAGAGGCGGAGAAGCTCAAGACGGTGGGGGAAGCCATTGATTTCATCAAGAAGAAGCTCGAGGACAAGCAGTAACGCCTCGAGTTGCGTGGGGTGATGTCGACACGTCGAGTGGTCATCACCGGGATGGGCGCGGTTACGCCGTTTGGCGTGTCCGTGGACCGCTATTGGGACGGGCTCATCGAAGGGCGCAGTGGGATTCGCTCCATCTCGCTGTTCGATGCGTCCGATTTTGACGTGCGCATCGGGGGCGAAGTCCCCGACTTCAACCCCGTCGACCATCTCGATCGCAAGATCATCAAGCGGCTCGACCGCTACTCCCAGTTCGCTTTGGTCGCCTGTGACGAGGCCGTCAAGATGGCCGGCCTTCAGCCCCAGCGCGAGGACGCCTTCCGCATGGCGACCGTTTTCGGCTCCGGCATCGGCGGCATCACCGAGCTCGAGCAGCAGCATGGCCGCCTCCTGCAAAAGGGCCCCGGCAAGGTGTCAGCATTCACCATCCCCAAGCTGATGCTCAACGCCGCCAGCGGGAACATCTCCATCCAGTATGGCACCAAGGGCAACAGCATCGCCATAGCGAGCGCGTGCGCATCCGCCACACACGCCATGGGCGAGGCCTTCCGGCACATTCGGTACGGCGCCGCCGACGTCGTCTTCACGGGTGGTTCCGAGGCCGCGGTGACGCCCCTGGCTCTGGCCGCATTCGCTTCGATGAAAGCGCTGAGCGCCCGCAATGATGACCCGGCGCGGGCGAGCCGCCCGTTCGACCGCGGTCGCGACGGCTTCGTCCTCTCCGAAGGTGCCGGCGCCTGCATCTTTGAGGAGCTCGAACACGCTCAGGCCCGTGGTGCACGTATCCTGGCCGAGGTCATCGGATTCGCCGGCTCCTCCGACGCCGACCACATTACCCAGCCGGCCGAGGACGGGGAGGGCGCCGCCGAAGCCATGCGTCTTGCCATTAAGGACGCGGGCATCGCGCCGGAGCAGGTGGACTACATCAATGCCCACGGAACCGGCACGCCCCTGGGCGACGTCGCGGAAACCAGCGCGATCAAGAGGATCTTTGGCGACCATGCGAAAGAGCTGGTCGTCAGCAGCACCAAAAGCGCCGTAGGGCACTCGCTCGGGGCCAGTGGAGGGCTCGAGCTGATCGCCACGGTCCGTGCCGTCGAACACGGCGTGATCCCGCCCACCATCAACCTCGACGATCCCGATGACGGGTGCGACCTGGATTATTGCCCCAACCGTGCCCGCGACCGCCGCATGGGCGTTGCTATGAGCAATTCATTCGGATTCGGCGGCCATAATGCCTGCATCGTCATCCGCCGCTTCGAATAGGCGATTCCCACCGGCTCCTTAAGACACCCGCACCGCCACGTCGATATCACTTATGGCAGCCGTGCGTGCGGAGTCTGCGCGCAACTGCCGGGAGTCTGATTACGGAAATGAGCTCCTCGCAAGCCGAGACAACAACCCACACGGCCGACCCGTCAGCCGAGCAACGGCGCGACCGCGGTCAGACCGACAGC
>DATIPL010000911.1:0-2893 GCA_035471965.1 Gammaproteobacteria bacterium | reverse complement strand
GAAGGCGGTCTGCTGCGTCGGACGCCGCGGGAATGAGAAAGAATCGCAGCAAGAGAGGTCGCCCGGCGGACGGCGCGAACGCTTGCGGCGCAAGCTTTCAGCTCGGGATCAGACTTTATAGATGCCGCCCAGTATCACCGGATGCCGGGCGCCGGTCACCGACGGGAGATTTGATGGATTTCCCTCCAGGGTCTGCTTTGCAAACCAGGAAAATGCTACCGCCTCAACCCACTTCGGATCGAATCCGGCGGCGGCTGTGCTATTGACGCTGATATTTCCAGCAACCGCGGCCAGTGCCCGCATCAATGCCGCGTTGTGCGCGCCGCCTCCGCAGACGAATATTTCCCGGGTTTCGGGCGCGTACTTTCGAGTTGCTTCCACGATGGTTTTTGCCGTCAGCTCGCAAAGCGTGTGTTGAACGTCCTGAGCATCAACCTCCTTTGACGAGGATTTTTCAATTGCCGCATCAAGCCAGTCGAGATTGAAGTATTCTCTTCCGGTGCTTTTCGGAGGCGCCGCCGCGAAATAGGGATCTTCCAGCAGTCCGTGCAGAAGTGCCGGCACCGGCTTCCCGCCCCTGGCCCATGCGCCGTTCCTGTCCAAAGGCGCGCCGCGGTGACGCCGGCACCACAGATCCATAAGGGTGTTGCCCGGCCCGGTGTCGAAGCCCAATACCTCTTCCTCGAGGTTCCCGGGGAGTACGGTCACGTTGGCGATGCCGCCAATATTGACTATCGCGCGTGGACTGCCGGATTTTTGCATCACCGCGCGGTGAAAGGCTGGCACCAGGGGAGCGCCCTGGCCGCCGGCCGCCATGTCGCGCCTGCGGAAATCCGCCACAGTAGTGATCCCGGTGCGTTCGGCAATCACATTGGGATCGCCAAGCTGAACCGTGATCGGTGGTTTGTCGTTTGGACCGTGATACACCGTTTGTCCATGGCTGCCGATCGCAGTCACCTCGCCGGCGGCGATAGCCGCATGCTGCAACAGCTGTGTCACGGCGTCTGCGAAAAGCGCGCCGAGATTAACGTCCAGGTGCCAGAGTTCCGGCCCGCCGGATAGCCCGTGCCTGGCGAGTGACTGCAGGGGCGCGCTCAATGTTTCCGGAATCGGGTGCGCATGACTCGCAATCAACTCGGGACGGTCGGCGTCGTGCGAAACCAGCACGGAATCGACGGCGTCCATACTGGTGCCGGATATGAGCCCGATGTACAGAGGCATTCGCGATTTCCGCGGTAAAGAATCGGAAATTGCTGACCGGCAAAGAACGACGCCCTAGCGGTCGTGTCGTCGTCCTCAGTCCGAGAGCGCGATCCGGGTTTTAGAGAGTACGTCGAGCTGTGCGACCAGGTCTCGGGTTTTCAGCTCAAAATCGTCTTTCAGCTCTTTCGGCACCGGGGCGGCTTTGGGGAGCTTTACGGTGAGCGGGTTGCGATGCCGGCCGCGCACGCGAAACTCATAATGCAGGTGAGGACCCGTCGCGAGCCCGGACCGACCTACGTACCCGATGACCTGGCCCTGCTGCACCCGTTTACCGGAGCGAACCCCCTTCGCGTAACCTCTCAGGTGGGCGTACAGGGTGGAATACGTCGAGCCGTGGCGCAAAATCACGGTGCGCCCGTAGCCGCCTTTTCGACCGACGTAAATGATCTTGCCGTCGCCCGTGGCGCGAACCGGAGTCCCGGGCGCAGCCGCATAATCCACGCCCCGATGCGCCCGTATTCTGTGCAAAATGGGGTGCCTGCGTTTGAGGTTGAAGCGTGAGCTGACGCGGCCGAATTTGACCGGCGTGCGCAGGAACGCTTTGCGCATGCTGGTGCCGTCAGGCGAGAAATAAGACGCTCGTCCGTTCGGGTCTTCATAACGCACCGCGCGGTAGACCTGTTTCTGATTGATGAATTCCGCGGCGAGTATGTTGCCCTCGCCGACCTTTTCCCCGTTCTTGAAAAGTTCGTCGAACATGACCAGGAAGCTGTCACCGCTTCGGATATCGAGGGCGAAGTCGATATCCCAGCCGAATATTTCGACCAGCTCCATGATCACCCTGTTCGAGAGTCCGGCCTGCTGCCCGGCGAGGAACAGGGAGTCTTCGATATGGCCCGCCGCGTGAGCGCTACGACGTTCCAAAGGCACTTCGATGAGTTCACTCTCGAAACCCGCACCACGGCGGAAAAATTTCAACGTTCGAGTCTGATCGAGAGTGAGATCCAGCGCTACAAGAGAGCGCGAGTCGTCGAAGGTAAATTCGAGAATTTGTCCGGGCATCAGACGCTCGAGCCTCCGTCCGTGGGGCTTGGCCTTGAGCAGCATCATCAGCTCCGCCTGGTCGAGCTTTTGCTTCTTGAATATGTAGTAAAGCGACTCCCCTCTACCCACTTTGGCCGTTTCGGTCGAGTACGCGATCTCTTCGGCCTCCTGCGGCGCTATGATTTCCTCCAGCAGTTCAACCTGGCTGATCGGGGCGGGGTAGACAGGATCGTCGGGAAGACTCGCGATCGCCGGTGAATCTGTGCGCTGGTTCACACTTTGCTGGGACGATTCGGCACTCGCCCCGGCCAGCTTGGTATCGGCGGGAACTGGAATCTGGAGAGGCAGAGTGACCGTATCGGTGGACGTGCCCTCGGATTGCGGGGCAAGACCCAGCAGCGCGATGCCGCCAAGTACGACGATTGCCATTGCGGGCCAGCGGAAGCGGTGACGCGCCGGCGCGCGGGCGCGCTCAACGTGATAGTCGATGATGGCTCAATCCCCCCGGTGCAGGACTCAATAAATTCTTATAATGTAGCCGTAATCGTTTGAATTACCACCTTTAAACGGCGGGCTCAACATACCTTCTGCAAATCGGAAGGTCAACGACGGTCGCTGAGTGAGCCGGCCTTACCGGCTGTGCTAC
>DATIPL010000910.1:0-1803 GCA_035471965.1 Gammaproteobacteria bacterium | reverse complement strand
GACGCGGGTCATAGGCGAATATCACGTTATCGAAGCTGACCTCGCCACCGCTCACCGACAGGGGTTTGGCATCCGGCCTGTCCGCCACCTGGATCTCCTCGGCCAGGAGTTCGAACATCTTCTCCATGTCGATCAGGGACTGCTTGATCTCTCGGTATACGAAGCCGAAGAATCCGAGCGGCTGATAGAGCTGCATCAGATAGGTATTCGCCATCACGAAGGTGCCGATGGTCAGCGTTCCCACAACGATTCCGTTCGCAGTCATCAGCATCACCGCGGTGAGACCCAGAGAGATGATCACCGCCTGGCCGACGTTGAGCAGAGCGAGCGAAGTCTGGCTCCGAATCGACGCGTTCTCGTAGCCGCGCATGGCGGCATCGTAGCGCCGCGCCTCGTGCTCCTCGTTGCCGAAGTACTTGACCGTCTCATAGTTCAGCAGGCTGTCGATGGCGCGGGTGTTGGCGCGGCTGTCTTCCTCGTTCATGGCTCTGCGAAACTTTATCCGCCACTCGGTGACCAGCATCGTGTAGGCGATGTAGATCACCACCATGACGACGGTCACCAGCGCCACCCAGATGTCGAGCGCCCGCCAGAGGATGACGAACACCAGGGTCAGCTCGAGCACGGTGGGCACGATACTGAAGAGGCTGAAGCGGAGCAGCGTTTCAATCGCTTTGGTGCCGCGCTCGATGGACCGCGACAGCCCACCGGTCTGGCGGGAGAGGTGAAATCCCAGGGACATGGCGTGCAGGTGGCGAAACACCTGCAGCGCGATGGTGCGGATGGCACGCTGGCCGACCTTGGCGAAGAGGGCGTCGCGAAGCTCGCCGAAGGCGAGCGAGAGTACCCGGGCGCCGCCGTAGGCGAGTATCAGCCCGACGGGGAGGGCCACCGCGGCCGAGCTCTGGTCGATGTCCAGGGCATCGACGGCGTCGCGATAGAAGATGGGCACGAAGACCACCGCCACTTTGGCCAGCGCCAGGCAGGCCAGCGCCAACACCACCCGGGCGCGCAGTCCCCACTCGTTCTCGGGCCACAGATAAGGCAGGAACCGGCGCAGCGTGCCGAGGCTGCCGAGCGGGGACCGAGCGGGAGCGTGGGGTTGGGGCGCGGATGCCATGGTCAGGTACTCAATGTATCATCGTTTTGACGGCCTGCCACTTTAGTGACAGGAAAGCGGAGACGCGGTTCATGACGGACGAAGGGGAATTTTCCATCGAGGGCGGCTGCGCCTGCGGCGCCGTGCGTTATCGCCTCTCCCGCCAGCCGATGTTCGTTCACTGCTGCCATTGTCGTTGGTGTCAGCGCGAAACCGGGTCGGCCTTCGCGCTCAACGCGATGATCGAGGCCGACAGCGTGGAGCTGCTGAGCGGGTCGCCCGAGGCGGTGAACACGCCGTCGGAGAGCGGCAAGGGTCAGAAGATCATTCGATGCCCGAGCTGCCGCGTTGCGCTTTGGAGCCACTATGCGGGCGCCGGTGAGGCGATAAGCTTTGTCCGCGTCGGCACGCTGGATGAGCCGGATCGCCTGCCCCCCGATATTCATATCTACACGGCGTCAAAGCAACCCTGGGTAGTACTGCCGCCCGGCGCGCCCGCGTTCCAGGCCTATTACGACCGCAACAAAGTCTGGCCGCAGGAAAGTCTCGCACGCCGCCGATATGCAATCGGCTGAGAGCGATTTGATTTCCGAAGCCAAGAACAGAGTCGAAATCAACGCAGTCTGATCCTGTTGATTCGAGTACATGAATGCTCGCCCTCGTATGCCTTGAGCCTCTTGTCCCTCGGATTGGATTCGTACGCG
>DATIPL010000909.1:0-3946 GCA_035471965.1 Gammaproteobacteria bacterium | reverse complement strand
GCCGTCATGGAGCACGCAGTCCGCGCAGGCGCTGATCAACGAGCCTTTCAGCAACGGTGACAGCCCGGACAACCTGGTCAGTACCGCTTCCATGGATTCGAGCCTGCAATAAACCTCATCCGCCTGGGCCAAGCCGATTTTGGTAAAGGAACCCATTGCTCTTGCATAAGCGTCCTCGGACTGGCGCGCGTTGCGCGCTCCGGCCCGCGACATCAAGGTGAGCAGGATACGGATTTCGGGCAGCACAGGCGCGAAGCGACGGTACCTGATCTTTTCTCCGGGCGAAGGCCCCCGCTTGAGCCGTTTCTTCAACAAAGTGAGCAGCACGAACTCGAACAGCTTCACCTTCCGATCGATTCGTACCAGCTTTTCCGCGATCTCGATTACGGCCTCCCGCTCCGCTTCAGACAGACCGCGCAGGGCCGGTGTTGCCAGATCGAGTAGCGGCAGGCGATAGCGAAGGTCGAGCTTGCCGACGGCATCGCAGATGGGAGCCAGGCGGACGTCATCCGCAGTTTCGGTTTCGTGGCGGATAAGCGCCCGGGCGACTCGTCCGCGTTCTTCGGCCACGCCGCCGAGCAACAGCGCATAAACGACGAAAGGAGCCTCGCGGGGAGCGTGCATTGCCTTGAGTAGCGCTTGTGGAATGGAACGGTGAAAGGCGGTGGCATAGTCGACGTGTTCCGGCGTCGGATTGCCCACGCTGGCGGTCAGCCCGTCCGTTCCCGCAGCCACGGCCGCGGTGAGAAAGGGCGCGAATCCCATCACCTTTTCGCCCGCCGCAGCTCCCGGGACCGTCGCCACCCTCGCTTTCATGCGTTCCGCGGCCCGTTTCGCCTCGAAGTGGGGATCCACCCGCCGTATACGCTCGTCGATGGGTGGATGCGTCGCCATGAGACCAGCGAAGCTCATCTTCATGTTCTGCCCGAAGCACATGTGACTGGTCTCTTCAGCGTGATCGTTCGAAAGCAGTGCTCCCTGCGCGTGTGTCTTGATCTTCCATAGCGCCCCGGCAATCCCGCGGGGGTTACGCGTGAACTGCACCGACGAAGCATCGGCTAGAAATTCCCGCTGTCTGGAGACCGCGGCTTTAATCAGCCGTCCAAAGAACAGGCCGATATAACCGATTAAGAAGAGACCCAGCCCCAGAGCAAAAGCGATGAGCTGCGCCCGGGCAGCGCGCCCACCGGAAGAACGCCGCACGCGGGAGGACCTGCCGAGGGATCGCATCATCAGCCTCCCCAGGACCCCCAGCGTGAGAATGCCGGCGAGAATTGCGATCAGACGGATATTGATCCGCATGTCGCCGTTCAGGACATGGCTGAACTCATGGCCGACGACTCCCTGCAGCTCGTCGCGACTCAATACCTCGAGCGCCCCGCGGGTCACCACCATCACCGCTTCGGTAGGCTGATACCCGGCGACGAATGCATTAATGCCGTTTTCCTGGTCCATCACGTACAGGTCCGGCACGGGCGTTCCGGAGGCGATGGACATTTCCTCGACCACGTTTATGAAGCGCCGCTCCAGCGGGTCGACACTGTCTACGCTGACAGGCCGCGCGTGCATGAGCTCTGCCACCGCGTGACCGCCGCTTCTCAGAGTCAGCCACCGGAACAGGCTGCCGACAGTTATCACCAGCAGCGTACCCGCGGTGATGAGCGGCCACCACTGCATTTTCCTCCAGCTTGAAATATCCGGCGAATGAGGGCTCCCCGCCGCCAAAGCGACGTAAACCACAGCGTTGACCGCGAGGACAATGAGGGTCACCGCGATGAGCAGATACGCGATCAGGAGCACGGTATATCGCCGGGCCTCAGCCTGCCGCTTGAAGAAATTCATGAGCGAATCCGCCGCCGGCGCCGGAAGCCAATGCAGGATCCCAGTTCCGAACACCCGGTCGGGCGCGGCACGGCTTCGGCTCCCGGGAGTTAGGAGAAGGACACCCTTACCGCTTCTCGAGCTTCTTCGTTCTGGATTTCGAGCTGCTGCGCGTGCAGAAATCCGAACGGTCCGGCGACAAGATTGTTGGGGAACTGCTCACGCTGGTTGTTGTAATCCATCACGGAGTCGTTGAACGCCTGGCGGGCGAAGGCGACCCTGTTTTCCGTCGAGGAGAGCTCCTCCATGAGCTGCTGCATGGTCTGATTCGCTTTCAGATCGGGATACGCCTCGGCCAGAGCAAAGAATCGACCGAGGGCTCCGCCAAGAATGCCCTCAGCGCCGATCAGCGCTTGTATCGCCTTCGGATCTTCTGGTTTTCGGGCGGCCGCCCGGGCAGCACCCTGAGCCTGGTTGCGGGCCTGAATCACCGCCTCGAGGGTGTCTCTTTCATGCTTCATGTAGCGCTTTGCGGTTTCCACCAGATTCGGAATGAGGTCATAACGCCGCTGCAGCTGTACATCTATCTGCGCGTAATTGTTCTTGAACCTGTTTCGCGCGGTAACGAGCCCGTTATAAATGATGATTAGATACAGGATCAGTCCGGCGATAACGGCCAATACGACGATCGACTCCATGGACATAGGACGCTCCTCATGCCGGATAAGGTTACCGAAACACGGCAGGATGACGGTCGGGTCGTGGCAGGAATGGTCTTCGAGCACAGCTCGAAATGCCCCGGCGGCCGGCCTCCTGAAACCCTAGAACAGGAGCGAGAGTTGGGCAAGCCCGCGCGCTTCCGTTGATCGACTGCGGTCCGTCACCGAAGGGATTCGGAAAAACATGCCCTTCGGCAGTGCGCACCGCCCTGGCGTAAAATGAGGTCTGCAGTGCGCTGAGAACGCTCGAGATGCCCGTACGACAATCCATCGAGAACGAACGAGCTCCGGTGAAGATCTTCACCGACGAGGTCGAGCCCACGGCCTACCGACAGCTCGTCAATCTCGCCCGCCTGTCGATTATTCACGGTCACGTAGCCGCCATGCCCGACGTGCACGCCGGCATAGGCTCTACCGTCGGCGCCGTCATTCCGACCCACAAGGCGATTATTCCCGCCGCCGTGGGCGTAGACATCGGCTGCGGAATGAACGCGGTGCGCTTGTCTCTCAAGGCGGATGCCCTGCCCGACAATATGAAACCGGTCAGGAGCGCAATCGAGAACGCGGTGCCCGTCGGCTTCGCCAGGCACCCCGATCCCAGGGCGGGACGCGGATCCCTCGACCGGCTGCGCCCCGACCTCGAGCGCATCTTCGAGAAACACCCCACGCTCCGGCGCATGCACAAGGACCCGGATGGAACCTGGGCCTGTCAGCTCGGCACCCTCGGGGGCGGCAACCATTTCATCGAAATCTGCATCGATGAACTCAATGGCGTCTGGATCATGCTGCATTCCGGAAGCCGAGGGATAGGAAACGCGATTGGAACCTATTTCATAAAGCTGGCTAAAGACGACATGGAACGTCACCTTCGCCAGCTGCCTGACGATGATCTGGCGTATTTCCAAGAGGGCGCCGCGCATTTCGACGATTACGTCGCCGCGGTTACCTGGGCACAGTCCTATGCGATGACCAATCGCAGGGAGATGATGCGCCTCGTCATCGACGCCATCGGAGAGACCCTGCCGCCGTTCACGCTGACCGAGGAAGCCATCAACTGCCATCACAACTACGTCGTCAGGGAGCACCATTTCGGCGCGGAGGTCTTTGTGACGAGAAAGGGCGCCATTCGCGCGGGAAAAGACGAACTCGGCATCATTCCCGGGAGCATGGGGGCAAAGTCCTATATCGTCCGGGGAAAGGGCAGCGAGGAGTCGCTCGAATCCTGCGCCCACGGCGCGGGCCGGCGCATGAGCAGACGCGAGGCGAAACGACGGTTCAGCCCTGAGGATCTGGAACGACAGACCCGCGGAGTCGAGTGCCGTAAAGACAAAGGCGTGGTCGACGAAATTCCCGGCGCCTATAAGGACATTGACTCGGTCATGGCAAACCAGACGGACCTGGTGGAA
>DATIPL010000908.1:0-2367 GCA_035471965.1 Gammaproteobacteria bacterium | reverse complement strand
GCGCACGCTGCTCGTGGGAGAGCCCCACGACGCGCATCTGAAGATGCACCTCGCCTGCGTGGACGCCATGCACGCCTGTATCGAGGCGCTCAAGCCCGGCCGGCCGGTGGGTGAGGTCTTCGACGCCCACGCAAGGGTGCTGGACAAAGCGGGCTTCAAGGCCCACCGCTTGAACGCCTGCGGCTACAGCCTCGGCGCCACCTTCACCCCCACTTGGATGGATTTTCCCATGTTCTACGCCGGCAATCCGGTGATCGCGGCGCCCAACATGGTGTTCTTCATCCACATCATTCTCATGAACAGCGAGGCCGGCCGCGCCATGACCCTGGGCCAGACGGTGCGCGTGACCGAGTCCGGCTGCGAGCGCTTGAGCCGGCTGCCGCTGGACCTCGTGGTCAAATAGAATGGGGCACGGTTGCTGTTGATGCGCTGCGGACAGCGGCACGTGACTTGTACTTGTAACGAGTCCGCAATGATTGAAAACGAGTAAGAAGCCAGAATGGAACCGCAGATCATTCCCGCGAGGCGGGGCAGGGCGGCATTCGCAGCCGCCGGACAGAAGATCAAAGTGATCAATACCCACGGCGAGCAGGTGGTGGATACCTGGGCCTTCTCCCGGGAGGACCTGGCCGAGTTCATGTCCATGGAGCACACCCGGGCCACGCTGGTGAAGCTCATGCCTGCCTTGGGAGATCACCTCTACACGAACCGCCGCAGGCCGATTCTGACCCTGATGGAGGACACCTCCCCCGGCGTCCACGACACCTTGATGGCGGCCTGCGACGACTATCGCTACAGGCTGCTCGGATGCACCGACTACCACGACAACTGCACCGACAACCTGGCGGCGGCGATGGGGGAAATCGGTCTCGCGGCGCCGGAAACGCCGAGCCCTCTGAATCTGTTCATGAACATACCCTGGAACGCCGACGGCGTGCTCGCCTTCGAGCCGCCGCTGACGCGGCCCGGAGACTACGTGGTGCTGGAGGCGAAGCTCGACCTGGTGATTGCATTCTCTGCCTGCCCGCAGGATATTCTGCCTATCAACGGCAAGGCGGGGCGGCCGACGGAAGCGCACTTTCAGATCCTCGACTGAATCCGGTCGCGCCGGTCACGACGAGCGAGCAGGGGAGCTATGAGCACAAGGATTTCTTCCAGCGGGCGGAACGGCGCTCTCGACCCGGCGCTGCTGGCGGCGGTCAACCGGAACACCGCCGAGGCCTCGGGGCTTCCCAACCAGGCCTATGTCAGCGGCGCTTTTGCCCAGCACGAGCGGGACGGATTGCTCGCCCGCACCTGGGTGTGCGTCGGCGCGGCAGGAAGCTTGAGGAGCAAGGGCGACGCCAGGCCAATCTCGCTGCTCGGTCTGCCGTTGTTCATGGTTCGGGACGCCAGCCGCGTCAACGTGTTTCACAACGTGTGCAGCCACCGCGGCCACCAGCTGGTCGGCACGGTCTGCCGTTTCAAGGGCTCGATCCGCTGTCCCTACCACTCGTGGACCTACGGCTTCGACGGTGCCCTTCGGGGGACGCCGCATATCGGCGGACCGGGGGTCCACGAGGTCGAGGAATTCGACCGCAGCCGCCACGGATTGAAACCCGTACGCAGCGCCGAGTGGATGGGTCTGGTGTTCGTCAATCTTTCCGCGGACGCGCCGGATCTGAATCGGCATCTTGCGCCCCTGACATCACGCTGGCGCCGGTTTCTGCATCAGGGTGATCCCGCGAGGCTCAGACTCGCGGGCGAGGAAGACAGTTTTTCTCTGGACATCGACGCCAACTGGAAGCTGGCAGTGGAAAATTTCTGCGAGAGCTACCATCTGCCCTGGATTCATCCGGGGCTGAACCGCTATTCGCGGCTCGAGGATCACTATCACATCATGGAGGAAGGCCTGTTCGCCGGCCAGGGGACCCGGGTTTACGACCCGGTCTATCGGGCAGGCGCCGAGTTTCCGACCTTTTCAGGCTGGCCCGAGAAGGAGCGGCGCGTGGCCGAATACGTTGCCCTGTTTCCCAACGTGATGCTCGGCCTGCACGTAGACCACTTCTACGCCGTGGTGCTCATCCCCGAGTCGCACCATCGCACCCGCGAGGAAATGCACATTTTCTACCTGGATGATGCCGCCGAGTCCGAGTCCCACGCCGAGGCGCGGCACACCACGCGGGAAGCCTGGCGCGCGGTCTTCCTCGAGGACGTCGGCGTCGTGGAAGGCATGCAGCGCGGCAGGCACTCGCCGGCGTTCACGGGCGGCGCCTTCTCGCCGGTGATGGACCCACCGACGCATTGCTTTCACAAATGGGTCGCAAACGGCGTGAGCGACCGGAGCGCGGATACAGCTTGATACCCGAAAGCGAGGAGCTTCCATGG
>DATIPL010000907.1:0-2141 GCA_035471965.1 Gammaproteobacteria bacterium | reverse complement strand
TCCGTTTCGGAAGGCCACCCGGACAAGATGGCCGACCAGATATCGGACGCCATTCTGGACGCGATGATTGCCCAGGATCCAAACTGCCGGGTGGCGTGTGAAACGCTGGTGAAGACCGGCATGGTCATCGTTGCCGGGGAGGTGACGAGCACCGCCGTCATTGACGTCGAAAGCATCGTGCGGGAGCAGGTCAATGCCATCGGTTACGACAGTCCGGCATACGGCTTCGACGGCCATACTTGCGCGGTGCTGAGCGCGCTGGGCAAGCAGTCTCCGGATATTGCCATGGGTGTGAACGAAAGTGCAGATCGAGAGCAGGGCGCGGGTGACCAGGGGATGATGTTTGGTTACGCGGTGAACGAAACCGACGTGTTCATGCCCGCGCCGATCACTTACGCCCATCGGTTGGTGAAGCGCCAATCGGAGTTGCGGCGGACCGGCACTCTTCCGTGGCTCAGGCCTGATGCCAAGAGCCAGGTGACCTTCCGTTACGAAAACGGAAAGCCGAAACGTATCGACGCAGTGGTGCTGTCCACTCAGCACGACCCGGATATCAGCACCGATATGGTTCGCGAGGCGGTGATGGATGAAATCATCCGCCCGGTGCTGCCCCCCGAAATGCTCGGCAACAACACCCGCTTCCACATCAATCCCACCGGTCGCTTCGTTATCGGCGGTCCGGTCGGAGACTGCGGCCTCACCGGGAGAAAGATCATCGTCGACACTTATGGCGGTGTCGCCCGTCACGGCGGCGGCGCATTCTCCGGCAAGGACCCGTCGAAAGTGGACCGCTCCGCCGCCTATGCCTGCCGCTATGTGGCGAAGAACATTGTCGCAGCGGGACTCGCGGAGTGTTGCGAGGTGCAGGTGTCCTATGCCATCGGCGTCGCGGAACCCACGTCTGTAAACGTCGATACTTTTGGCACTGGAAAAATCGACGAGGACAGGATGCGGAATCTGGTGCTGGAACACTTCAATCTGAAGCCGCGGGGCATCGTCGAAATGCTGGACCTGCTTCGACCGATTTACCGCAGTACCGCGGCGTATGGTCATTTCGGCCGGGACGGTGATCTGCCCTGGGAGAAAATCGACAAGGCCGATGCCCTGAAGGCGTCCGCGGGCATCGGCTGAGCACCGTGCAGTAGTTACGCTTTATAAATATTCGAGCCATTCATTCGGAACTTCGACCAACGGTAGAGCAAGTAATGAGTAAACCCGCCGCGGCGAATGCGAATTCAGATTATGAGATAGCGGATATCGGTCTCGCAGACTGGGGCCGCAAGGAAATCTCCATTGCGGAAAACGAAATGCCCGGTTTGATGGCTTTGCGCGAAGAGTACGGCGCCGAGAAGCCGCTGGCGGGCGCAAAGATAGCCGGATCGCTGCACATGACCATTCAGACCGCGGTCCTGATTGAAACCCTTGTCGAGCTGGGTGCCGAGGTTCGGTGGACATCCTGCAATATTTTCTCAACACAGGATCATGCCGCAGCGGCCATCGCCGAGCAGGGCATCTCCGTCTTCGCCTACAAGGGGGAAACACTGGAGGAGTACTGGGATTTCGCCCATCGTATCTTCGCCTGGGAGGATGGAAGCACGGCGAACATGATCCTGGATGACGGCGGCGACGCGACCCTGCTGGTGAACCTGGGGGCGAAGGCCGAGAAAGACGCTACCCGTCTCTCCGAACCGGGTAACGACGAAGAGGAGGCGCTGTTCGCGTCGATCAAGAATAAGCTGAAGTCCTCACCGGGGTGGTACTCGAATGTGCTCGCCAACATCCGTGGCGTGACCGAGGAAACCACGACCGGAGTTCATCGGCTTTATTCAATGGAGAAAAGGGGAGAGCTTCCGTTTCCCGCCATCAATGTCAATGATTCGGTGACAAAATCCAAGTTCGACAATCTCTACGGCTGCCGCGAATCGCTCGTGGACGGCATCAAGCGCGCGACCGACGTGATGATCGCCGGCAAGAAGTGCGTCGTGCTGGGGTACGGCGACGTTGGCAAGGGATGCGTGCAGGCGTTCAAGGGCCTGGGCGCGAACGTTTTTGTGACCGAAATCGATCCGATCTGCGCCCTGCAGGCGGCGATGGAGGGTTACCCGGTCGTGCGCATGGACGAGGCGTGCGAATTCGGCGAC
>DATIPL010000906.1:0-2738 GCA_035471965.1 Gammaproteobacteria bacterium | reverse complement strand
CGCCAGCGGAATATCAGTGTCCCGGCCTGCGCGCGGTGGGCCGCGGCGGCGATTTCAAGCTTCGAGAATTGAATCTCGGATAGCAGATTTCCCTCCACCGATTCATAGCGGAAGCGTTCGCCCGCGGCCCTCGACGCCAGGCCCAGCAGCCATCGGCTGCCGCCGTCGGTTGCCAGCAGCGTCAGAACCGCCGCCGGCAAGGCAAGCAGCACCACCAGCGCGATGACCGCCAGTCGTTTCACAAGTCGGGCCCGAGCCTGAAATGAATCCGGAATAAAGGCGCTTCGCTTACCGGGTGGGCCAGGTCCAGGCGGACGGGGCCGATAGGGGACGTCCAGCGCACGCCGAATCCGATGCCCACCTTGAATCCTTCGTTGGAGTCGGTGTCGGAGAAGGCGTTCCCCGCGTCGGCGAACACGGCCGCACTCCATTTATTCACGACGGGATGTTCGTACTCGATGCTGCCGACCAGCAGATATTTTCCGCCGATGACGTTTCCCGCGTCGTCTTTGGGTCCGAGCGACTGGTATTCGTAGCCGCGCACGCTGGTGTCGCCGCCGGTAAAGAAGCGCTGTGAAGGCGGCAGAACGTCGAATTCATCGACGGTGAGCGCGCCGCCCTCAGCGCGCAGAAGAATACGTCCGTCCCAGGAGAACCCTTTGACCCAGCCCGCGCTCAACCGTGTTCGGGCGAAGGTGGTGTCAGAGACCAGAGAATCGACCCCGCCCTTGAGTTCGAGATAAACGCGGTGGCCCCAGGTAGGCCTGAGCCTGGCCTCGCTCACGGCCCGGCTCCAGGAGATTCCGGGCGTAAGCAAAGTGGTGATGACCCCGCTTTGCGTACCGACGTCGAAATTTTCCCGCGTGGCCTCGATGAATCGCGTTTCCAGCCATTCATGCGGGCGTTTCTTGGTCTGCCGCGCGGCGAGCTTGAAGCTGGTGGTCTCGGACGTGTCGGTATCTTCCTGCTGTGCCCCGGCTTCGAGGCTCAGCCATTCGCTTCGGGGATCTTTGAGCGGAATCCGGTACTCGGTGATAATGTCGTTTTGCACCAGCGATGCGCCGATCCGGCTGTTGAAGCGGTGGCCACGCCGGTTGAGCCTTCGGTTTTCGTAACCGAGACGCAGCCGCGGTCCCGTGTCGGTGCTTGCACCGGCGCTGGCGGTGAACTGATGCGGCTTTCGCGGCATCAGCGTCACGTCCACGGGAATGCGGTCGCCCTCGGGCTGGTCCGTTTGCGGACGCACGTCTACCTGGGAGAAGTAACCGCTGTCGGTGAGGGCGCGATTGATTCCGACGACCTTGTTGCTGTCATAAGGCGCGCCGTCCTCGTATTCGAAAAAGGCCCGAACCAGCTCAGGTCTCAACACGTCCTGCTTCACGTTCAGAGCGCCAAACCGATAGCGACGGCCGGAGTCGTACGCAAGTTTTATCACCGCTTTCCCCCGACCGGGATCGATCCTGAGCTCGCTGGTGGTAAAACGGCCGTCCAGGTAACCGCGTTCATTCGCAAGTGAATTAATCCGCTGTTTGGTCTGCTCGTAAAGCGCGTGATTGACGACATCGCCGGTCTTGACCGGCAGCGCGTCGAGCAATGCGGCGAACGCGGCATCATCCGACGCTTCGCCGCTGATCCCGACTTCCACTGCTTCCACCGTTACCGGTGCCCCGAGATCCACCTCATAAGTTGCCTTCCAGCAATCTTCGAGCTGCTCCAGGTTCCTTGAGATCTTCGGAGAGTAATAACCGAGAGCGCGGACGGCATTGCGGATCTCTTCGTTGGAGCGGGCGAATAGGCGGGTTACGCGCCAGGCCGGGGCAGCGCAGAGTTCCTGGGTGAGCGAAAGATGGGCGCGTATGTTTTCAGCGACTTCCGTGTCGACGCCCTCGACCTGGATCTCGATTCGCGGAGCGGTTTCCTTTGCCGCCGCTGCGTCGTCTGACTTGGCGAAATAGCCGCAGGCGCTCAAGGTTCCAATCGCGAGCGCCGCAACGGCTCCCGCCGTAATCCTTTGCAGGTCATTCCATCCGGTCACAGCGCTTGGATTCCTTTCATGGTGTATTGGTTGCCATGATCAATCCGGCCCGGTCCCGACAACGCGTCCTTTTCGCGCAGGCAGCGCATGCCGGCCAGGCGCCATCTGGCCTTTTTGCTCTATACAGGAGCGCGCCGGAGAAAAACGGGCGGGTTCGGGGCCGTAAGGTCGTTAGCGTCTTGGTTTAAGGTTTCTCGTTTGCGGAAACGGCCCCGCCGGCCGGGGCGCGGTCAATGATACGGGAATTACGGCGGTCGCCGGCGTTCCACGCCGTCGGGCAGCGCGGCCGAAAAAAGCGCCGCCCGGGGGCGAATCGTCGGCTTCTCAGGCGTGGGCCGGCTCGAGATCTTCGAGCCGAACGGACCTGGCGCCGAGCGCGTGCATTTTTTCGATCGCTTTCTTGCTGTCTCCGGCATTGATGTCAACGCCGCGTATGCCATCTTCCATCAGCAGCACCTCGAAGCCTTCCCTGAGCGCGTCCTTCACAGTGTTGAATACGCAGTAGTCCGTCGCCAGTCCGCCGATGAACAGCCTTTTTACCCTCTGCTTTCTCAGCCGTTCAGCCAGGTCCGTCCCCTCGAAGCCCGAGTACGCGTCTTTCTCAACCGTGGTCGCCTTGGAGATCACGTGGACGTCATCGCCGAGATCGAGGTCGTCGGCGAACTGCGCGCCTTCACTGCCCGCGAGACAGTGCGGCGGCCAC
>DATIPL010000905.1:0-2477 GCA_035471965.1 Gammaproteobacteria bacterium | reverse complement strand
CCGCGCATGCGGGGCTGCAATCGATTGGAAGGCTGGCCGCGGTAAGGCTTCCCGAGTTCCGACTTTCAGCCGGTGTTGGGAACGCGCCCTGGCCGGCTGGACGGTGGTGGTGACCGGCCAGGGCGCTGACCACCACCTGGGGTGCGGTGGTGTCAGGTAGTGGCTAAAGAATCAGTATAGCCGCTGGGGTCGGTATGACCGCGTCCCGACAGGTTCCTTGGACCGGATTCAGGCGTGACTGCCTTTGCCCCGATGTTGGAGTGCACCGGGGATTGCGAAAAAAGCCTTGCCAGGTCCAGCACCGGCACCGGGCGGCGGTCCAGCGTGAAGCAGGAAATGCTGAAAGGCCGCCAGTGACAATGAGATTCGGGCAAATCGCAGGCCATCTGGTCGTCTATGGTGACGCGCTGGGGGATGGCGGTCATTTTCAGCGCGCCGAACTGTTGCGGACCCGAGGCCGTCGGCTTGTAGCGCACGACGCCGTAGTAAACGGTGTCCGAGGTCTTCTCGATGCCCTGACTGAATTTGCCGGCATCGAAAACCGGTATGATGCCGCCTTCCCACGAGATCGCTTCGCTCATGAAGACCGGACCGTCGGCAATGGCGCTACGCGCCGGCATCTCGGGCAACACGTGGACGAATTCGAGTGCGCCGACTGAAACGCGCTCGTTTCCGGGTAGCGGAACGATCCAGGCGACGGCGGTGCTCATCGGCTCGAAGCCTCGTGAGGCGCAGGGTAACGGCGTGCCGCTTCCAGCTGCAGGCTTTCGGAGTGACGGTCCGCAGCGATCCCCGCGCGGCGAATACCGTGCCCACTGTATTCATTTATATATTTACCCCTCACCCGGGTGCAGCTTTCTGTCTCCATACGCGTCCCGGTTTTCAACTGTCGCTCCGGCACAGGGACTCGACGGTGCCGATGAGCTCGTCCTCGCTGAAAGGCTTGGTGACGTAGTGGTCAACGCCGGCGGCGATGGCTTGCCGCCGATGCTTCTCAGTGGAGCGGGAGGTGACCATCACAATCGGCAGTCTCCGGGTCGCGCTGTTGGCGCGAATGTGGCTGGTGAGCTCGAGGCCGTTCATTCGCGGCATTTCCAGGTCCAGGAGCACCACGTCGGGCCGCTTGGCGTTGATCAGATCGATGGCTTCGAGACCGTCACGGGCAGTGCCGACTTCGAACCCGGAGTCGCCGATAAACTGTGCCAGCGCGCGTCTGGCGCTCAACGAGTCGTCCACGACCAGGGCATAGGGCAGCCCGCTGCCGGCCGATTGCGCGATCTCATCCTGCTCCGGCGCGGAATCGATGTCGAAGCCGGCCAGGCCCGGCGTCCGCAGCAGCTCCGGGAGATCCAGAACCGGCGTGACCCTTCCGTCCCCGAGAATGGTGGCGCCGGCGACCCCGCGAAGCTTCGGGATATAACGGCCAAGACTCTTGATCACCAGGTCGCGGCTGTCGAGGATGGCGTCCACGAACACCGCTCGCGGCCCGCTATCCGACTGTACGATCAGCACCGGCGACGCTGCGCTGCCGTTTTTCTTCCGTTCCCTTCCAACTCCGATGATCGCCGCCAGGGTCGTGGCGGAATAGACGTCGTCGCCGACGCTGAACGTATGCCCGTCACCGTCGCGCCTTTCTTCACCGCTGCCCGGATGCAGGATCTGCTCTACACCGCGATTCGACACCGCCAGCAGCCGGTCCCTCGCCCGAACCAGAAGCGCGTGAGTCGAAACCAGCGTCAGTGGCAGGCGCATATCGAAGCGGCAGCCTTTGCCGTTTTCCGAATGCACCGAAAGGGATCCCCCCAGACGGGCGATACAGCTTCTGACGGCGTCCAGGCCGATTCCCCGACCAGACAGCTGGGTGGCCGCCGGGCGGGTGGAAAAGCTGGGCCGCAGGATGAGCTGGCACAATTCCGCTTTGGTGAGCGCCTGTCCTTCGCGCACCAGTTTTCGTGACGCGGCGACCTCCCGGATCCTGGCCCAATCCAATCCGGCGCCGTCGTCGCCGCAGCGAACCAGAACCTGATTGCCCTCACGATGGAACTCGAGACGGATCCGCCCCCGGGGATCTTTTCCTGCGCCGGTCCGCGACGACGGATCTTCAATGCCGTGGTCGACGGCATTACGCAACAGATGCATCAGCGGATCCACCAGGTCGTTGATCACGTCACTGTCCATCATGGTGTCGGTGCCGATACACTCGAGCACCACCTCCTTTCCCGCGGTCCGGCTTGCCTGGCGCACGTTACGCTGAAGCCGGGGCACTATCGTCTTGACCGCAATCATGCGCGTGTGCATGACCGCTTCCTGGGTCTCGCGGTTGAGTCTTCCCTGCTGAGTAAGCATTTCGTTGAGGGTCAGCAGGTGGGCTTCAACCGCGCGCCCCATTTCCCTGGAGTCCGTGGCGGCCTCCACCAAACGCCTGCTCACCGTGTGCAGCTCGTTGTATTGATCCAGCTCGAGGGGATCGAACTCCA
>DATIPL010000904.1:0-3989 GCA_035471965.1 Gammaproteobacteria bacterium | reverse complement strand
CTCGTCGGCGGCTGCCAGCCCTTCCGCAATCCTGCTCTTGCGATCCTCCAGCGCCTTGATGATCGGCGGCCAGACGAACCTGAGGCAGAACCACACGAATATCGCGAAAGCGATGGACTGACCAATCAACGTCAGGTTGATGTTCATGATCTAATCCCGATTTCGGTTTCAATAAAGATCAGCCGCCCACCACGGCAAAC
Organism: Gammaproteobacteria bacterium; assembly: GCA_035471965.1. Lineage (GTDB taxonomy): Bacteria > Pseudomonadota > Gammaproteobacteria > HK1 > HK1 > CAMYJH01. Next base: position 3,789 of record DATIPL010000904.1, on the reverse strand, counting down.
AAGACATAAAGCCCGATAGCGATAGCGATAATCGGCAAAGCGTCGACCAGACCCATCATGATGAAGAACTGGGTGCGCAACATACCCAGCATTTCCGGCTGGCGCGCGATTCCCTCGATGAATCGTGCGGCGAGAATACCGATGCCCACCGCCGCCCCTGCGGCTCCGACGCCGAGCATCAGGCCGCCGGCGATGTACAACAACGCAGTTTCCATTTTAAGTCTCCTGTCAGATTTTTAAGGTCAAAGGCTTGGTTTTATCCTCAGTGGTGTTGATGCGCCATGTCCAGATACACGATCGTCAGGATCATGAAAATAAAGGCCTGCAATAGCACGATCAGAAGATGGAATACGGCCCACGCCCACTGAAGAATGCCGCCACCTACCGCAAGAACAACCCCCCCGCTGTACATCAGGGCAATGAGGATGAAGATCATCTCGCCGGCATACAGGTTGCCGAACAGGCGCAGCGACAGGGAAACCGGTTTCGATACCAGCGACACGCCTTCGAGAAACAGGTTTACCGGAAACATCCACTTGGGAAACGGCTGAAAGGCGAGCTCGCCGAAAAATCCGCCTGCGCCTTTGACTTTGATGCTGTAGTAAATCATCAGGGCGAACACCGAAAGCGACAGGCCGAAGGTCGCGTTCGGGTCAGTCGTCGGCACCACTTTCATATACTCGATGCCAAGGTGCGCTGCGATCCAGGGAATCCAGTCCACCGGGACCAGGTCCATGGTGTTCATGAGGAGAATCCACACGAACAAGGTCAGGGCGATGGGCGCGACGAGGTTGTTCTTGCCGGTAAAGGTGTCTCGGCAATTGTTGTCAATGAACTCGATGACGACTTCGACGAAGTTCTGAAATCCGCTCGGAACTTCGCTGGTGGCGGACCTCGCCACCTTTCTGAAAAGCCATAAGAACAGCGCACCCAGGAACACTGACCAGAACATGGTGTCCACATGAATCGCCCAGAAGCCCATTTCCTTGGCCTCCTCGGCGGTGTGCGCGAAGCTCAGGCCGTTCTCCGGGTGCATCCCGTAGGTCAGGTTCTGGAGGTGGTGCTTGATGTACCCCGTCGAAGTAAGTGTGCCTTCCGCTGCCATGGACTCAGTTCTTCATTTTTTGGATTTATCGCCGCCGTACGGGTCCAGAGCGAGCGAAGCGATGATGCCGCAGACATGGACGCATACGAAGGCCGCAAACAACGCTACGACGTTCAGATTTTCAATCAGGACAAATGCTGCGATGAAAAGCCCGGCAATCATCGCAACCTTCGCCACCTCTGCCCGAAACCACTTTGACAGCATCAAGTCCGCTGGACCATCGACCGATGGATCAAGGACTTTTCGTGCAAAGTAGGCGTTCGGTATGAGGCTGTTCAGCCCGCCTGCCAGTGCCGACCACATTGCCGGCGGACCGAATGTGGAGGCCACGCCAGCGGCAACGAGGGCTACAACGAGCTGGATCCAGATGATCCGGTACACCAACAGTTCGCAGCCTGACGAATTCGCGCGCGGCTGACAACCGGTAATTCGCTGCTTTTCTCGGTCCGCGACCGCCGGTTCCGACCGGATCTCGGCTCGGGCCCGCGCGTACCCCCCAAGCGAGCGGGGCAGTATACGTTTGGCTCCTCGTGACGATCAACGTAGGGGCGGCAGTTTCAGCCCTTCAGTCTCGCGATAATCCCGTCCAGCTGTTCCAGGCTCGAATATTCGACAGTCAGGCTGCCTCGGCCGGATGCGCCATGGCGTACCCTGACCACCGCTCCCAGCTCCCCGGCCAGCTCCTCCTCCAGCCGCTGAACGTCCGGGTCCTTGCTCCGGCTGGTCTTCCGTCGCGACGCTTTCGGCGATCTGAGGCGCTTGACCAGCGTTTCAGTTTCCCGGGCGGAAAGCCCTTTTCGGCTCACCTCTGCCGCGGCCTGTCGCTGAAGCGCGGCCTCCAGCCCCAGAAGCGCGCGGGCATGGCCCATCTCCAATTCTCCCCGCTCCAACATCGTCCGCACCTCCGCGTCCAGCTCCAGCAGGCGCAGCAGATTGCTCACCGCCGCCCTCGACCTGCCGATGGCATCGGCGGCCGCCTGATGGGTGAGGTCGAACTCTTCGATCAAGCGCTTCAGGGCGTTGGCCTCTTCCACCGGGTTGAGATCCTCGCGCTGAATGTTCTCAATCAGGCCCATGGCCAGGGCCGCATCGTCGGCGACGGCGCGGACCACCGCGGGGATAGCGTCCAGACCCGCAAGCTGGGCGGCGCGCCAGCGACGCTCGCCGGCAATGAGCTCGTAGTGGACGCCGTCGGCGGCTGAACGCACCACTACCGGTTGCACCACGCCGCGAACGCGAATGGAGCTGGCCAATTCCTCCAGGGCCTCCGGATTCATGTCCATCCTCGGCTGATAGCGGCCCCGACGGATGAGATCCACCGGAAGTTCCCGCATGGTGCCGTCTTCCCCGTCCGTTTCCGCGTGCGCCACGGCAGCGCTGCCGAGCAGCGCGTCCAGTCCGCGACCGAGACCTCGTTTCTTAGCCATGAAGGGAAGTCCGTAACTCGAATGTCGAATATCGAATATCGAATAACGGAACAAGAAATGCAGCGAGACCCAAGGGTTGGGGCACGGGAGTCAAACGTGGCCGCAAGTGGCATTTCCCCGATGGGGAACTTCCCGATATTCGACATTCGATATTCGACATTCCTGTTCCCCCCGATATTCGACATTCGATATTCGACATTCGACCGATCATTGTGCCGCCTTCAGGTGCGCGCCGTCGCGGCGAAGAATCTCGCCGGCAAGGGCAAGGTACGCAAGCGCGCCGCTCGAGTTCTTGTCGTACAGCAGCGCAGGCAGGCCGTGACTCGGCGCTTCCGCCAGGCGCACGTTGCGCGGAACGACCGTGCTGTACACCCTGTTGCCGAAGTGCTTGACCAGCTGATGGGAAACCTGGCTCGAGAGGTTGTTGCGGGGATCGTACATCGTGCGCAGCAGGCCATCGACGCGAAGTCCCGGGTTCAGAATTTTGCGAATCTTCTCGATGGTATCGAGCAGGGCGGACAGACCCTCCAGGGCGTAATACTCGCACTGCATGGGAATCATGACGCTGTCGGCGGCAACCAGCGCGTTGACGGTCAGCATGGAAAGCGCTGGGGGGCAATCGACAATGATGTAGTCATACTCCTGGCGCACGGGATCCAGCGCGTGCTTCAAGCGGAGCTCTCTGGCCAGCTCGTCGAGAAGCGCTACCTCCGCGCCGGTGAGATCGGCGTTACTCGGCGCAAGCGTGTAATTGCTGTGCTCCACCGGCACCACCACGTCCTCGAGCTTGGCCTCGCCCATGAGCACGTCGTAGCTCGAGAGCGTCAGCGCATTCTTGTCGATGCCGCTTCCCATGGTGGCATTGCCCTGGGGATCCAGATCCACCAGCAGAATCCGGCGCTTGGCGGCGGCAAGCGATGCGCCCAGGTTGATGCTGGTGGTGGTCTTGCCTACGCCGCCTTTCTGGTTGGCGACCGCGATGACTTTTGCCATGATCTCGACGCGGGGTTAATGGTGGACGCCGGAGGTCAAAGCGTCCGCCGGCAGGAGTGCGATTGTGGCGGAAAAATCGTGAGCGGGAAACGTCAACGGTAAAACTCAGGGCTCATGCGGCTTCGACCAGCAGCAGATGGCGCTCCGCAACGAGACCCGGCACCGCAACCGGCTCGACGCGGGCCCGGAATCCCGCCGCCTCCACGGCCTCGAGCTCCGTTTGCGGATAACCCCCCTTCATCACCAGCAGCAGGCCCCCCGGCT
>DATIPL010000903.1:0-2045 GCA_035471965.1 Gammaproteobacteria bacterium | reverse complement strand
CCCCGCGTGAACGGCGCGGAAACTGGACTTTGCCGGACAACTATCCGAACCACTAGTCGCCATTCGCTGACCTGCCCCCCTTAACCGGATCCAGATGCTGAGTTAGAGAAGTGGCATCCGGATCGCATTGAAGGGGGCAATCGGATGCCGAGGAAACGTTTTACGATCGAACAGATCATCAATCACCTGCGGGAAGCGGAGGTCCTGCTGTCGCAAGGGCAGACAGTCGGCGAGGTGTGCCGCCAAATTGGCATTTCGGAGCAGAGCTATTACCGCTGGCGCAAGGAGTATGGTGGTCTGAAGGTCAACCAGGCGCGCCGCCTGAAGGCACTCGAGCAGGAGAACACACGCCTGAAGCAGGCTGTCGCGGAGCTGACGCTGGACAAGCTGATCCTGAAGGAAGCCGCGGAGGGAAACTGGTAAGCCCCGAGCGTCGTCGCAGATGCGTTCGTCACGTGCGGGAGAGGTTTGCGGTTACCGAACGCCACGCCTGCCGTGTGCTCGGTCAGCCACGCTCGACCCAGCGCTACCGTCGGGTGGTTCGCGATGCCGAGGCGTCATTGACGGCGGCGATCATCCGCCTGGCGGGTCAGTACGGCCGCTACGGCTATCGTCGGGTGACGGCGTTGCTGCGAGCCGAAGGCTGGCAAGTGAACCACAAGCGGGTGGAACGCATCTGGCGGCGCGAGGGGCTGAAGGTTCCGGCAAAGCAACCGAAGCGCGGGCGGCTTTGGCTGAATGACGGGTCGTGCATTCGTTTGCGCCCATGCTGGCGCAACCATGTCTGGGCCTATGACTTCGTGCAAGCCCGCACGCATGATGGCCGGGCGTTCCGGATGCTGACGGTGATCGACGAGTACACGCGGGAATGCCTCGCCATCGCGGTCGACCGGCACATCCGCTCCGGCGACGTGCTGCAGGTGCTGACCGACCTGTTCACCCGACAGGGGGCACCGGATTTCATCCGCTCCGACAACGGCAGCGAGTTCACGGCACAGGCGGTCCGGGACTGGTTGAAGCGGGTGCGTGTGAAGACGCTCTACATCGCTTCGAGCGGACCGTCGCCGAAGGCGGCGTAAGCCGCGAGAAGGGATCACCATGGGAGAACGGCTACAACGAAAGCTTCAACGGCAAGCTGCGGGACGAGCTGTTGAACGGTGAAATCTTCTACACGCTAAAGGAGGCCGAGGTGCTGATCGAACGATGGCGCAAACACTACAACACGCTCAGGCCGCATAGCGCGCTTGGTTACAGGCCGCCTGCGCCGCAAACCATCCTGCCAAATCGCGCCGATCCGCCCTTCGCTCTCGAGGGGCTACGGGCTGATCGCCGCTCGCCAAACACCAAGCATGGTCTAAACTAGCGGTTGGCACTAACCACGGGGGCAGGCCAGACCCAGGCTGTGTAAAAACGTTGTCGCTGTTAGAATCTCGCTGATATTGGGGCGAGGTTTTGCATGAAGCGATTTGTCGAGGGTGTTTCGCGGGATCAGGCGACGCTGTTTCCGGAATGCCTTGAGGACTGGATCGGGGAGGACAATCCCGTCCGGGTGATCGATGTCTTCGTCGATGAGCTGGATCTCGGCGGTCTTGGGTTTGGGCGGGCCGTTCCCAAGGACACGGGCCGTCCGTCCTACCATCCTTCGGTTCTGCTGAAGCTATACGTTTACGGATATGTGAACCGGGTGCAGTCGAGCCGTCGGCTGGAGCGGGAAGCGGGCCGGAACGTGGAGGCGATGTGGCTGACCGGCCGGCTGGTTCCCGACCACAAGACGATCGCCGACTTCCGCAAGGACAATGGCGCGTCGATCCGCCAGGTCTGCGCCCGGTTCGTGGAACTGTGCCGCGGCGTCGGGCTGTTGACGGGAGTGGATGTCGCGATCGACGGCAGCAAGTTCAAGGCGGTGAACAACCGGGACCGGAACTTCACGCAGGCGAAGATGCGCCGCCGCCGGGCGCAGATCGAGGACAGCGTGGAACGCTATCTGCAACAGCTCGACAGCGCCGACCGGCAGGAGCCCTCGGAAGCGCTGGCCGCCAAGGCGG
>DATIPL010000902.1:0-1852 GCA_035471965.1 Gammaproteobacteria bacterium | reverse complement strand
CATCGGACTGGTTCTGGCGGCGGTCGGTCTGGATGAAATCTCCGGACAGCCGCGGCTCATTTTCGGCGACATCACCGGCTTCTATCACGGCATCAATTTCCTCGTCCTTGCTATTGGCATCTACGGAATCGGCGAGATGCTGTGGACGCTGGAGATCACCCGCGGCGACGTGCAGGTGTCCCAGGCGGCGTTCGGCGTCAAGCGCATCATCGACGCGTTCAAGAAGCTCAAGGACTCCGTCGTCACCATCATCTCGTCATCGTTCCTCGGCTACTTCGTCGGCATACTCCCCGCGGCGGGCGCGACCCCCGCTTCGCTCATGGCCTACGGACTCGCCAAGAGCCTTTCCAATACGCCCGAGGAGTTCGGCAAGGGCAAGCTGTCCGGCGTCGCCGCGCCGGAGACCGCCAACAACGCAGCCAGCACCGGCTCCATGCTGCCCATGCTGACCCTGGGCATTCCCGGGTCGCCGACCACCGCCATCCTGCTCGGCGGCATGATTATCTGGGGCCTGCGCCCGGGACCGCTGCTGTTCGAGAACCACCCCGACTTCGTCTGGGGCCTTATCGGCAGCCTCTATCTGGCGAACTTCTTCACCGTGATCATCAACATCGCCTTCATTCCCGCGTTCGTGGCGGTGCTCAGGCTGCCGTTCACCATTATCGCGCCGATCATCTTCGTGCTCTGCATCGTCGGTGGCTACGCCCCGACCCAGGACATGCACGACGTGTGGCTGATACTCGTTTTCGGCGTGATCGGTTATCTGATGCGCAAGCTCGACTATCCGGTGGCGCCCGCGGTGCTGGCGATTGTTCTCGGGCCACTCGCCGAACGCGCCTTCCGCCAGACCCTTGTCGCGGAGCGTGGCGACGTCACCGTGTTCATCGAGCGCCCCCTCTCCGCCACCTTCCTGGTGCTGGCGGTGATCTTGACCGTGGTGCCCATTGTCAAGATGGCCCGGAGCCGGGCGCGCCGCCAGCGCCTTGCAGAGGCATCCCGTGATTTGTGAGGGCACTCGACAAGGGAGCGGTACCGGATTTGTGCCGCACGGTACTTGGTATACAATATACCAGCGCACATTCGGCCAATGATCTAGGACCGCGACTATGGCCACCGTCTCCCTCGAGCTTGAGCGCGTTGCCGACGCATTCGTTCTTCGCGACCGTATTTACGAATCACTCAAGAAGGCCATCCTCTCGGTCGACATCTACGGTGACGACCTGCGCCTTGACGAGCGGCGCCTGGCCGAGGAGCTGGGTGTGAGCCGCACGCCGATTCGCGAAGCGCTTGGCCGACTCGAGCACGAAGGGCTGGTGCGCACGATTCCCCGCCGGGGCGCGTTCGTCGCCCGCAAGAGCAAAAAAGAGATTCTCGAGATGATCACGGTCTGGGCGGCGCTCGAAAGCCTGGCCGCCCGTCTCATTACCGAGCGCGCCAGCGACGAAGAAATTGCCGTGCTGCGAAAAATGTTCGCGACTTTCGACGACGCGAAAGTCCGGGCCCGCATAGATGAATATTCGGATACCAACATCAGGTTTCACCAGGCGCTCTTTCAAATCAGCCACTGCGAATTGTTGAATAAACTGACCGAAAACCTGTTCCTGCATATGCGATGGATCCGAATGCGTACTATTTCGGAAAAAGACCGCGCCAGCCGTTCCATCATCGACCATATGAACATCATCGAGGCCCTGGAGGCGAGAAACGCGGATCTCGCGGAGCGTCTCACGAAAGAGCACACCCTCAACCTGGCAGCGCACGTGGCCAGGAACGTCGACTGGCTCGATTAGACATGCCCGGCGGCCCTGCTTTCTTGCGGTTCGCCGGTACAGCACCGGTTCAGGAGGTTTAA
>DATIPL010000901.1:0-2985 GCA_035471965.1 Gammaproteobacteria bacterium | reverse complement strand
GCGGCCATGTTGTGTTCCTACCTGGAGCGGGAGCGCGCCCAGGCCGAAGCCAACGAAAGCAGAATGCTCATGGAAAGGGCGTTTTCGGGCCTGAGCGAAGCGGTCTTCCTGATTGACTCCGCGACCAGGAAAATCATCTCCTGCAACGAATCCGCGGGTCGAATGTTCGGCTATCCCACGGACGAGCTTGTCGGCGAGCAGACGGAAGAACTGTTTGAAGACAAGAGATCCTTCGAGCAGTTTTACGCTCTCTATGCTCCGACGCTCAAACGCGAGGGAAAATTCAAGGGAGAGCACCCGTTCAGGCGACGGGACGGCAGCCTTGTCCATACCGAGGTCACAATGACCGCGCTGGATGACGAAAAGGGCGCACAAGCCGGCATCGTCAGTGTGCTGAGAGACATCACCGAGGAAAAAGCGCTGCAGATTGCGATCGCGCGCTACCGCTACATCGTCTCCGCCAGTCGCGACGCGATGTACTTCGTAGACGACACCTATACTTACCTGGTGGCCAATCAGGCCGCGGCCGAATGGCACGCGCGACCGATAGTGAAAATCGTCGGCAAGACGGTTAAGGAAGTACACGGCGCAGACAAGTTCGAAAACATCATCAAGCCGATGCTGGATCGCTGTCTTGAGGGTGAAGCGGTGGAGTATCAGTCGGTGCTCAAGTACCGCGGCCGTGGCCGCTGCGAGGCGGCCATCCGCTACGATCCCTGCCGCGACGACTCGGGACGAGTCATAGGCGTGGCCGTAAGCGTGCGCGACGTCTCCCAGTATCAGAATTCGGAGCAAAGCGACCGCCACAAGGAAGGCGTGGTCGTGCCGTTGAAGGCTCCCCGCCGCTAGACGGCGAATCGCCGGCTACCAGACCGCGGCCCGTCCGTCATCGCGCGCATCCGCCGCTCCTTCGATGAGTCCATCCGGATGGTGCGCCAGCCCGTTAAGGGCATCATCCTCCAGGCGGAAGCTGCTGCCGCGCTTCTGCTGGATCCCGGCGTTCTCCAGCACCACGCGTGAAGCGAACTCCCAGAAGACGCTCTGGATGAAGCTGACGGCGAAGCCTCGTGCGTCCACCGCGCCTGACCAGACAGCGTCACCGGCACTCTGGACCGCGGGCAAGCGCAGCGCTTTCAGCGGATCGATGGCCGCGGCCGCGGCGGTGAGCGCCTCGGTCTGAAGAAAGCGTTCCGGCGGCAGCACGAGACAGACCGGGTCGGTGACCGTCTAGTCGCGCACCAGAAACGCCTGCCTGGCGGACTCCACCTGGCCGTGCACGTACGCGGAGCCGTCCGCTCCGGCAACGCCCAGGCGCTCGAAAATGCCGGGCAGCATGAGTGAGGCGATTCCCTGGGTGGGTGGCGGCATGTTGCATACGGTTCCCTGGCGTGGGCAAGGCAAAGTGGCGCCGCCGCTCCTGGCCGGTGGACGGCGAGGTCCCCGGCGCTGACCGGGCTGCCGGCTCGGAGCAGATCGGCGGCGATGTCGCGCGTGGCCGTGGCGGTTTGAAGCACTGATCGGTTCCGCTCCACCGGGAATTTTTCCTATGCCATCGCCGCGCAACCTTGCCGGCAAACGCCATCGGGAACAAGTCTCGATTCCGGCGGGTGGAGCGATAGTTTCTGCGCTTCGCGAAAAATGTGCGAACTCTCCTCCGGTAAGGTATCCGACTTCGCCCGATCTTTGCTGAATCAGCGAAGCCTTACCCGGTTCGCGTTTCGGATGAGTAAAAATTCGATTCTTTTTTCTGTTCATTTGGATTCGAAAACTCGGTCGGCGTGAGGCGCACTCGGATCCGCTTTCGTCCCTAACTCCCAGCAAGCATGAAGTTCGCACGCAACGAGCAGCAGCCGTGATCCCCGTCACAGTTTCGCTTTGCGCCTTAGCTATCGATCACGAATGTCACTAACTTATTTCCTTAATTGAACTAACGAGAGTGACCCGCGCCGGTGTCCATCGGGGCTTTTCCCTGCCCGTCACGAAGTGACGGCCGGCCCTGTTCCCGGCGGGGGTCGAACGGCTAAATCCGCATCGGCGAAGACACTCCAGTGCAATCGCCGCGTGCGCGTTTTGAGGGACGCGCGCCGCTCATGAAGGGACCACGTATGAACGCAGATGCGCCATTCGTCACGGGAGCCAAGACAAACCGCGACGTGAAATCAATCGCTCGGAGACCGCGCGAAACACCGATGAACCGCTCCCACGGTGCAGTCTACCGATTGGTTCGCAAGACTCATCTTTGGGTCGCAATCATCGTTGCGCTTCCCCTTCTGCTTCGCCTGATTACCGGCGTCGCCCTCCAGGTGCGCAAACCGGTGGACTGGATCCAGCCGACGACCGAGGTCGGTGTCGTCCGATACGACCCCGGCGTCAACCATGCCCAGGTACTGGCCGCAGTGAAATCCGTGCCTGAAATGCGGGTCAAGGACTGGAGTGATATCGCAAAGCTCGACTACAGGCCGAAGAAAGGCGTCATCAAGGTTCATAACTACGATGATTTCGAGACCCAGGTCGACGCCAAGACCGGGGGGATAATCAGGACCGGAAAGCGGTGGAACAACCTCATCGCTCGGATCCACGACGGCTCCGAGTGGGGCATGCGCCTGTGGTTCTTTCTGCCGGCTGCGCTGCTGATCATTTACCTGTGGATTTCCGGCATTTACCTCGCCGTCGTGGAAACACTCCGCAAGCTGCGGGCCAGACGTCAGCGCAAGGCGCGAGAGGCTAAGCAGTCGGGAACCCGCGCGGCCACAGGGCCGCGTAAGCGCTCGTTCAATCTGATCGGCTTCTGCCTGCGCTACCACTACTGGCTCGCGGTCATCGTGATTCTTCCCTGGACGCTCATGACCGCCTCCGGTCTCGTGCTGCAGCTTCGATACGAGATTCCCGGCGTCGATCCCAGCCTCCACCGGGGTGTGGATTCAACCCCCGCGCTGACTTACCAGCAGGTGCTCGATATCGCCACCACCGTACCCGAGCTGCGGG
>DATIPL010000900.1:0-2338 GCA_035471965.1 Gammaproteobacteria bacterium | reverse complement strand
CATCGAGCTTGGCCTGATCAGCGAGCGCGGACTTCTTCGCCTTGCCGTGGGTTCTCTGATCCTGGCTGGCGTCGCTGCCGTGCCTATCCTGTACGCGCAAGGTTCGGGTGTGCTCGCGTTCGGCGCGGCTGGGGCGCTTATTGCCTATTTCTATACCGCGCCGCCCCTCCGGCTGGCGGCCCGACGGGGACTGGGCGAGCTCAGTGTGGGCCTTGCCTTCGGACCCCTGCTGCTGGCGGGATGCGTGTTCGCGCTCACCGGCTCGGTACACGCGACGGACTTTGTCATCGGTATTCCCCTCGGCCTGCTGACCGCTGCGATTCTGCTGATCAACGAGTTTCCGGATGCATACGCAGACGGGCTGGCGGGTAAGAACCATCTGGTCGTGGCTTTGGGTAAAGCGCTGTCGCGCTGGGTATACGTGGCGCTTGTTTTCTTCGCGCTTGGGTTATGTATCGTCCTGGCGCTGTCCGGCATCCTCCCGCCCGGAGCACTTTCAGTGCTGCTGGCGGTACCAATCGCCGTTAAGGCCATTACGGTGCTTTTTTCACACTACCGGGATCGGGCGCTCATTGAGGCCAACGCCGCCACCATCAAACTGCACTTCGTCGCCGGTCTGCTTCTGGCGACCGGTATCGTTTCGAGCCGACTGATCTGACACGACGCTGTATGCGACAGGACGGCGCGTTCCAATGGAGCGCGCAATGTCCGGAGGAGGAATCAAGCATGGTCCGGCCCAAGACGCAGCTGCCTGACGACGTCGCCGCAATCGAACGGCGCGGCTTTGCGGTATTTGCGGATGAAAGCTTGCCGGGGGACTTTCGCCACCGATTCGACCCCGAGCGAATTCCGGTGACGTCCATTCGCCACGTGCGCGTCTGGGGCGTTCAGGTCGACGACGAGCGTGAGCTCCCCGGTCATGAGAGAACCACGATCCCGGACGAAGAGATTTGGGAGGTCACGCTCCGCGCCCGGGACGGATCGAGTTACGAGGTGAGCGCTACTCTGCTTCGGCCGACGCCCGGGTGAAGCCGTACCGTCGCATATCTACGCCGACAGGCCGCTGTTGAAGACGCATTTGAGGTGGGCTCGAGGTCGCGGGGTGTCTGCCCGTGCGTTGATCCGTGTCAACGATCACGCGGTCGCGCCGAATTAGAAAGCTGGGCATGGGTTCGTTCGAGGCGGAGCGGTCGGGTTTGGAGGCTGAAGTCGCTTATCGGGCAGGGCCTCCGGGCGGTGCGCACATGCCCGTCCCCGGGGCGCATCTTCCGGGAGAGGCGCGACGACAGCTGCGCTACGAGATGGTGAGCGGGCTGAGCGGCGTCGCGCTTGCGTTGTTCATGTGGGGTCACATGGTCCTGGTGGGCTCGATCCTTACCGGCGCGCGCGGATTCGACTGGATCGCCAGTACCCTGGAGGACTACTACGTCGCGCAGCCGACGGTGGCCGTCATATTGGTTCTTTTTGCCGTCCATGCGGTGATGGCGAGCCGCAAAATCCCGGCGCAGCTCAGGGAGCGGCGGCGCATGCTGATGCTGGCCCGCGAGCTGCGCCGCCCGAGTCTGGTTGAGCTGCCCGGCGCCGCTCACGACGCGCGCCTGGAGCCCCATATGGAATCGCTGCTGTGGATTTGGCAGGTGCGCACCGGGATGCTCATTCTGGTTCTGGGCAGCTTTCACATCATCCTGCTCGGCCTCGACGTCATGACGCCGCTGTTCGGTACGCGCGTCGGTATCGAGGCGGTTTCCACCTTCGCCCGCGTACAGAGCGGATTGTGGCCGATTTACTCGGTGCTTCTTCTTTGCGTGGAGTTTCACGCCAGCGTTGGCCTGTACCGGTTCACGGTGAAATGGGGCATGGGCCGGCGGCTTTCGCGCCAGACGCTGCATCGTCTGGAACTGCTGCTGCTCGTGTTCTTTCTCGGCGTCGGCGCCCTGGCGCTTTTCGTCATGGCAGGGTGGATCGATCCGCCCCTGGAATTTCTGCTCACGCCCAACGGATGAAGAACCTGCTCACCACCGACGTGCTGGTCATCGGCGGCGGCCTTGCCGGAGAACGCTGTGCCATCGAGGCGGCCGGCGCGGGCAATGACGTGATCCTGCTCTCCCTGGTTCCGCCGCGGCGCAGCCACAGCTGTGCCGCCCAGGGTGGCATGCAGGCGGCGCTCGGCAACTGCGTCAAGGCGCACGGCGACAACCCGGACGTGCATTTCCTCGATACCGTGCGCGGATCCGACTGGGGCGCGGACCAGGAGGTGGTGCGTATCTTCGTCGACCAGGCTCCTGTCGCGGTCAGAGAGCTCGCTCACTATGGCGTTCCCTGGACGCGGGTACGACCG
>DATIPL010000899.1:0-9936 GCA_035471965.1 Gammaproteobacteria bacterium | reverse complement strand
CTTCGATCGGGGCAACGTGCTGGATGCCGGCGTTGTTGACCAGGATGTCCACCGAGCCCAGCGCGCTCTCGGCGGCGCGGACCAGATCGGCGACCTGCTCGGCCTTGGAAATGTCGGCGCCGTTGAACTCGACCTTGACCTCGTAGGTGCGGGCAAGCTCGTCTTTGGTGTGGGCAATCTCGTCAGCCGGTCCGAATCCGTTCAGCACCACGTTGGCGCCGCCCTCGGCCAGCGCCCGGGCTATCCCTAAACCAATCCCGCTGGTAGAGCCGGTAACAATGGCGGTCTTTCCAGCCAGCTCGCGGCCGGCGGCCCGGCGCGACCCGGACCTGGTTCTTGTGATGACTTCGCTCGAAATCGCGTTCATGATAATCGTCTCCTGGTTGCGGTCATACGCCAGCCGGGCTCTCGGGGTTCTGGCTCGTCTTTCGGGAGGAGGTTCTGAGAGCGCAACTTTTGTACGGTCTCTTTGCCCGGTCGAAGATTCACCGTTGGCCCTGCGGCTCGTGTTCGAATGTCGGCGCAAAGATGAGGCTTTTCGGGCCCGGGCGGAAATGCCGACTCGACACGAAACCGATAACCGAATCGCATCGTGACAAGCGGCGCCCACCCGTTATCCATTTCCGGGGCGGTGCACGCTTTCCCACAGGGGCACCACCCGACGTCGCGAGACGTAAGGAGTGCCTGCCATGAACGTGAGGGAACTTCGCTATTTTCTCGCCTTGTGCGAGACGCTCAATTTCACCCGCGCCGCCGAGCGCTGTTACGTCACCCAGCCTGCCTTCAGCCGGGCGATTCAAAATCTCGAGGGCCAGCTGGGCGGTCCCCTGGTGCACCGGGAGCGCGGTAACACCCACCTGACCGAGCTCGGACATCTGGTGCGTCCGTATTTCGAGCAGGTCGTACGCCAGACCGACGAGGCGAAGAAGCGGGCGCGCGCTTACGTGCACCTGGATGACACCTCGCTGTCAGTGGGTCTCATGTGCACCATCGGCCCGGCCAGGTTCGTCGATCTATTCATCGCCTTCAATGAGCGGCACAAAGGCGTCGAGCTGTATCTGAAGGACGGCGACGCGGGCACGCTGGAGGAGACGCTCACCCGTGGCGATCTCGACGTGGCGATCTATTGCAGACCGGAGGCCCACTCCGATCACCTGCACTACGTGCCAATATATAATGAGCAGTTCGTCATTGCCGTCTCTCCCGGGCACCCGCTGGCGAGGCTCAACGCCGTGACTTTCAGGAATCTCCAGGGGCACCGATACCTCAGCCGGGCCAACTGCGAATACGCGGATTTCATTCGCAGAATTCGTGAACAGCAGGGAGTCGAGATCCAGCTTCCCTACCGCAGCGACCGCGATGACTGGATTCAAGCCATGACCCTGGCCGGCGTCGGCTTCACCCTGATTCCCGAGTTCGCGGTCACCATGCCGGGACTGGTAATACGCCCTCTCATCGAACCGGAAGTCGTACGCACCATCAACGTGGTCACGGTGCGCGGACGGCCCCAGTCTCCCGCGGTCGGTGCGTTCGTTTCCGAGTGCAAGCGCTATCCCTGGGCGGAGAAGCTGCGCAGCGAATTCGGCACAGAGGAAATGCCGGCCGCGGAGATCGCCTGATAGGCGAAGCCGCGGCTTTCTTGATTAAGGTCGCGCGGGGACCGGCCGGGCAGATGGATCTCCGGGCGGCGGTTGCGAGAAGCCTTTCTCAGGCCGCGCGCGGCTGTCCCGACTGCGGTGAGGACGCGTGCGTGTCGAGGGCTTCGGCCTCGGCACTCTCTTCCGTCGCGCCGATGATCAGTCTTGCGCCGCGCTCCAGGGTCACATAACTCCAGAGCCAGTTGAGGCTGACCACGATCCGGTTACGCGCGCCGATCAGGAAGTACACGTGGGCCATCGCCCAGAGCAGCCACGCGGGAAATCCCCACAGTTTGAAGCGGCCGAACTCGGCCACGGCCGCCTTGCGGCCGATGGTGGCGAGATTCCCGTAGTCGCGGTAGCGAAACTCCGGCGCGGTGCCCGTGTTCTTTCCGCGAATGCGCTGAGCGATCAGCTTGCCGACGAAAACGCCCATCTGCTTGGCGGTCGGCGCAATTCCGGGAAATGGCTTACCGCCGGCGTCCAAGGCCAGGGCGGTGTCGCCGATGGCAAAGATGTTCGGGTCGCCGTCCACGGAAAGATCCTTCGACACCATCACCCGCCCGTTGCGGTCGGCGTTGACGCCGAGCCACTTCGCCGCGGGCGAGGCGGCCACGCCTGCTGCCCAGACAATGGTGCGTGCGGCGATCCGCATTCCCCCGACTGCCACGCCGTCGTCGTCACACTGGGTGACCGGTAATCCGAGGAGCACGTGGACGCCGAGGGATTTCAGTGACTTCATCGCGCGCGTTGACAGCGCCTTGGAAAAGGAGGGCAGCACCCGCGGACCGGCCTCCACCAGCACCACGCGCGTTGCCGCCGGATCGATGTGACGGAAGTCGCAGGCGAGCGCGGTGTGGGCAAGCTCGGCGATTGCGCCCGCCATCTCCACCCCGGTCGGTCCGGCGCCGATGATGACGAAGGTCAGCAGCGCGCGCTGCCCGCGCCGGTTCGTTTCCAGTTCGGCGCGCTCGAAAGCGAGCAATACTCGCTGGCGTATCAGCGTCGCGTCGTCGATTTTTTTCAGCCCCGGGGCGACGCCCGCCCAGTCGTCATGCCCGAAGTAGGCGTGGCGCGCACCGGTGGCAAGAACCAGGTAATCGAACGGAACGGGTCGCCCGTCGGCGAGCTGCACCCGGCGCGCCGCCCGGTCGACGCCCAGTACACGGCCGAGCTGCACCCTCGCGTTTTCTTGCTTGCCGAGTAATCCGCGGATCGGCCAGGCGATATCCGCGGGAGACAGGGCGGCGGTGGCGACCTGGTAGAGCAGCGGCTGAAACAGGTGGTAATTGCGCCGGTCAATCACCGTCACGTCGGCGTTTGCGCGGGCAAGCGTTCGGGCGGCGGCGATGCCGCCGAATCCCGCGCCGACGATGACGACGCGGGCCCGTCCTTCGGATTCATTCTGTGCACGCATGAGTATGTTCCTTTTGCGTCCGCGTTATGCGCGGCCGTAGACGCGCTTGATGGCGTAATCCAGAGACAGCTTTCCCGCGCCCTGGGTCAGGACGTAGACGAATATCGATGCCCACAGCAGGTGCTCGGCCCAGCTCTCCGGATAAACGAAAATCTGGATAACGGCGGTCATCCCGAGCAGCGCCAGCGCGCCGAAGCGTGCCCCCAGACCGATTATGAGCAGCGCCGGGCAGGCCAGCTCTGCGGCGGTGGCCAGGTACGCGGCCAGTTCCGGCGGCAGCAGGGGCACGGCGTACTCTTCGGCGAAAAGCTGCACCGTGAGCTCCCAGTTGGCGATCTTCGACAGCCCCGACTTGAAGAAGACCGCGGCGACGCCGGCCCTCAGACCGAGCTCGATCACGGATTTTGGAAATCCGCCGAGCCAGTGGGTGAGACCGGTCATCATGTCGTTCAGCGACGCGCGGCGCGTCATGGTTTGGTTGAGGATGTTCATCGTTCAATTCTCCTTTGCGGCGTCTCTTCGGGACGCGTGAATGGGTGACAGGCCGGCCACCAGGCCGGACTGGAATAGGAATCTGTAGAAGTCGGTGACCGGAAAGCCGGGATGCCGGGCAAGAGCGGCCCGGGTGGCCTGGTTGAACGAGCGGCCGGCGCGCAGAAGGCCGAGCGCGTTGAACCCGGCGTCGTCCAGCAGCAGCTCGCAGACGTCGTCGTCCCGATCCCGGTAAAGCAGCAGCATTGTCGTCGACGGTGTTTCGACCAGCGGCGCAATGTCTTCGATGCCGGCGCCGGCCAGCGCGCGCTTGCGTATTTCGTGCACCGGCCATTCGCATTCGAACAGGGCGAAGGCGTTCGAAAACTGAAAGGCGATTGCGCCTGCGTGCTCGGCCACCGAGCGCTGGAACGTGACCCACTCGACAAGGGGCGAGTCGGCTGCATCGCCGATTTCCGAAATCGACCATTCCAGCCGCGCCACTTCCGTCGCGAACTGCGAACTTTCCAGTTCGTCGCGTGCGCTCAGGAATCGGGGGAAACCGCGCCCGTAACGGCTGAGTCTGGGATCCCCGGGCGGACGGGCGGCAACGTAGACTCCGGCGATGGAGTCGAAATAACGCGCACCCACCAGGATGCGCGTGGCAGGGAAAACCTCCGCCAGGCCCCCGACGAGCGATTCCCGGAAGTGATTGCGATAGACGTTGAGCCGGCGACGCGCGGCGATCCGATCCGAAACGATCTCATCCAATATCGCTTTGGACGGCGCGGCGAGTATCGCTTCGCGCATCTCCGACTGAATTTCAAGAAGCGTAAGCAAGGTGGGCTCCCATGGGGGGCGTGCGCGGACGCACCGCGTTGATTCGGGTGCGCCGCTGGTCCGCCTTTCTGGCTTCTGCGACCAAGGTCTCCAGGTCGGGGATGTGGCTGTCCCATTCCACCAGAACCGGAGTCGTGGCAATCGATCGAATTGTGTGGTCGAACAGGTGCCACACGGAATCCGGGACCGGGCTGCCGTGATCGTCGATGAGAAGGCATTCGCCGCCGGTGTCCACGCGAGTGTGTCCGGCAAGATGTACTTCGCCGACCGAGCTCAGGCGCAGCGCGTCGACCCAGTCGAAAGCATTGCCGCCGACGTTGGCGCAGGTGACGTGGACGTTATTGAGATCCAGAAGCAGGCCGCAGCCGGTGCCTTTGACGAGCTCGTTCAGGAACTCGGGCTCGGGGATGGAGGAGCTGCGGTAACTCAGATACCGTGAAGGGTTCTCGACCAGGATTTGCCTCCCGAGTCGCTCCTGAACGATGTCCACGTTTCGACACATCACCCGCAGCGCCAGCGGCGTCATGGGCAGCGGCAGAAGATCGTTCAGGTAGTCTTCCCCGACGCGGGAGAAAGACAGGTGCTCGGAAACGAGCATCGGTTCGATTTCGTCGACGACCCGCGCCAGCCGTTTCAGGTGATCCTCGTCCGGACGCTCCACGCTTCCCAGAGAAAGGCCGACGCCGTGAATACTGATGTGTCGTTCGCGGCGTAGCTCGAACAGGTCGGCGCGTCGCTTCCCTCCGCCCATGACGTTCTCGGCATGAACTTCCAGGAATCCCACGGCCGGACGAAGCACCTGCATTGCCGCTCGATGTGCTTCCCGATAGCCGATGCCGCTCGGGAGCGCTGAGGTGAAGTGGCTTTTTTGCATCCCGGTGTCTCCGTCCGGACCGTGGTTTGTGCGCTGCTGATAAGACCGTGTCAGCTCTTCTTGGCCTTGGCGACTCCGCCCGCCAGCTTTCCGCAGATGCCCTCCGGCACGTAGATCCATGCGTCAGGCTGACGGTCGCGCTTGGCGGTTCCGGCGCAGGAACTGCTCATCGTCTGGCAGTCGTTGCCGCCCGCCTTGGCAACGCCATAGCACTTTTCCGCCTTGAATTTCGGAACCGGTGCCGGCGTCGGGCTGGTTTGCGCGTTGGCGAAGTACATCGGCGCCGCGAATGCCGCCGCCGCGGTGGCGAGTAGGGTTGCTCGTTTCATGAAGATTCTCCTGTTGCCTTGCTGAACATTTCCGGGAGGATATTTTTCGTCCCGGCAAGAGAATGGCGCCGGCGCCGGAAAAATTGAAATGCCGCCTGCCTATTGCCTCCATGCGCGGCGCGAATGGGCTCCGCCGCGGTCTGCCGGTGGGTCCGGATGGAAGGAACAGGGATAAACGGAACCGGGAGTCGGACGCAGGTAACGTTACCGGCGTTGTCGATGGATCCCGAACTGCTCCGTGGTGGGCCCGGAGCTAGATTTCTTCGTGAACCTGACCGTAAGCGAGTAACGCAAACAGCCCTGTGCCGCCGATGATGTTTCCAACGAATGCGGGCAGTATGAGCCCGAAGATTCCTTGCGCAATGCCGAGGTCGCCGTTGAGCTGCAGCAGAAATACCTCGGCTGATCCCGCCACCACGTGGGTGAAGTCGCCGAGTGCGATCAAATAAGTGAAAGCGACGATGATCCAGAACTGGGAGCCCTCGGCGCTTGGCAGCATCCAGACGATGGCCGCAATGAAGAATCCCGCGGGCAGCCCGTAGACAAGCGCCTCGAGCGGTGAAATGTCCGCGAAGTGCTGCGACACCTCCAATAGTGCCGGCAAGTGCTCGGGATGCACCGTGCCGGCATAAAGGGTCACTATGGCCGTTAAGAGCGTGCCCACCATATTGGCGAGAAATACCACCATCCACAGCCGGGCGACGATCCACAGGCGGTCGAAGTTGAATCTGGCGAGCAGGGGTAAAACCACGGTGATGGTGTTTTCGGTGAACAGCTGCAGCCGCCCGATGATCACGAGCAGAAAGCCGACGCAGTAGCCGAAGTTCTCGAGTATCGGACGATAGGGCGTGTCCGGCAGGTAATGGTGCAGAAGGCCCTCGGCGAGCAAGGACGCGGTGATACCCAGACCGGCGGCGATTCCAGACCACCACAGCGAGGCCAGCGGCCGCTCCATCTCCTCCTCGCCCTCGCGGCGCACGATCTCGTAGACCACCGGCGGGCGCAGCCTCACTCGCTCCTCCGCAACCTCGCGATCCTCTTGAGACAGCTTGTTGTCATCATCCGCCATCGTGATCTCCGTCTGCTTTGAACCCATTCGCTCTGGTCGCCGGCGACCGAGGTGGCAGCGGTCCGGTTCGGCGCGCTTCGAATGCCGTAAGGAATCCTTGAGACGACATCACCAGCCCGGGATTTTCTTCGCTTTGTCCGGCAAGGCGGATCAGTGACCCGAGCCCGACGGCGCCGGAAGTCCCTCGATTCCGACGTTGACGCAGGCAGGCAGTCCGCTTTCCATCGCCCGCTTGAGCGCCCCCGACAGTTCGCCGGGACGGCTGACGATTTCCCCGTGACAGCCGAGTCCCGCCGCCGCCAGGTCATACCGGGTTCCGCCGAGCTCACATCCGATCAGTCGATCTGGACCATAGTCTCGGAGCTGGATCTGGTATTCCGCATTCCATCGGGCGTCGTGTCCAACAATGGCGATGAAGGGTGCGTTACAGCGCAATGCTGTTTCGAATTCACTCAAGTGGAAGCCAATCGTGCCGTCGCCCATGAGGGCAACGACGGTGGCGCCGGGTCGGAAAATCTTGGCGGCGATGGCGTAGCACAGCCCGCCCCCGATCGCGCCCGCGGGTCCGTTGATGATCCGCGTCGGCGCTGAGAGACAGGCCTGCGCCCACTGCCCGAATTCGCCGCCGTCGCAGATCAGAATCGGGTCGTCGGCGGCATCGAGAATCCGCTGTACTTCTCGGCAGAGCGCGGTCGGTAGAATGCGCCCGGAGGGCGAAACGTCCTCTGCCATCTCGGGTCTCGGAGCGATGGCCCCGGCGACCTCGCTGTGCCACGCTGCACGAGAATAGGAGTCCATCGTTGCAGACGCCACCAGCGACTCAGCCGCGATATCCGCGTCGGCATGGTGCGCGATGACAAGGTTGTCACCGAGCAGACGCTTTGCACGCTGCAGCAGTTCCTTTTCCGGATCGATGAGCATGAACCTGCAGTCCGGCGCAAATACCGGCGGACTGGCGAAGCCGATGGTGAAATCGATGATTTTGCCGAGACTCAGGACCAGATCGACGCCGGGAAAGATGCGCGCCAGGTTACCCAGGGCGGGGTCGCGCAGGCCCCTGGGGCTCTCCATCGGGATCACGGGAGCGTCGAGGGCCCGGCTCAGTCGTTCGAGCAGCGCGCCTGCGCGGGAGGCGTTGAGCGCCGGGCCGGTGAGCACGACGGGGCGCCTCGCGCCCAGGAGCGTCTCGTGAATCTCGGTTATTGTCGCGTGGTTCGTATCATTCCTTACGCGCGCGAACCGTTCCGTGGCCGGTGGTCCTCGCGAGCCGACCTCCGTGTTCAGCAGATCGAAGGGCAGTCCAAGATGCACCGGTCCGGGGCGCCCCGAACGCGCAATTCGGATCGCCCGGGCGAGATCCGAACCGAGCTCTGACGCATCGCGCGATCGAAACGCCGCCTTGCACAACGGCGCGGAAACCTCGGTTTGCCTGAGCTCCTGAAAAGCGCCGCGGCCCTCCTGGGACAGTGGCGCATCACCACTCAACAGCACCACGGCGCTTTCTGACGCCCGCGCGGTATAAAGCGGCGACAGTCCGTTGGCGAAGCCCGGCGCCGCCGTCAGCAATGCGATTCCGACGTCGCCCGTGAGCTGCGACCAGGCATCTGCCATGTATACGGCAGCCGCTTCATGACGCACGTGAACCAGTCGAATGTCTTCATCGATGCACGCATCGAAGATTGGCATGATTTGATTTCCCGATAGAGTGAAAATCGTGCGCGCGCCGGCGGCGGCCAGCGTACCGGCGATCAGGTCCGCGCCTCTCATCGAAAATAGCGCCCCACCCTGAGCATGATCCGCACCGCGTTGTATGTCCGCAGGAATCAGCTTGTGGCCGAGAAAGTCGGCTCGATAATGCTTTCCACCAGCGGAACAATTGCGTTGACGATTTTTTCGCCGTTCGGACTTTGTACCAGAGCAACGAGGATGTAATTACGCCATTGACGGCCTCGCACGAGAACCGAGTCAGCGTGCCAGTCCTTCCACGTCCCTGACTTGCGGTAGAGACGCGCAGCCGGCGCGCGTAAGCGCAGTGCGGCTACGAACTTATGGTTCAGTCCGGGATCCGACAGATCCTCCAGCATCTGCTGCGAGCGTCCGGGGCTCACCAGTCGACCGGCGGCCAACAGATAATAGAATCGAGCAACCTGGTTTGCGGTTGCCCCATGAGACAGATTGAACAAGGGATCGCCCCGCCTTGGACCTTCTGCCGCATAGCGTTTCCCGACCCAGAGTCCGCCGCCACGACTTTCGTCGTAAAGACCGTATCGGGGATCCCGCAGCACCGACTCGATTGTTTTCATTCCGACCCGGTCCATTACGCGGGTGGCGGCCTTGTTACTGGAAGTTCGAATCATGTCGATAAGGTCTCGATGGATGTCCGGTGTTTCTTCCAAGCTGCCGTCTTCGAAGGCCTGATAGGCCGCCAGAAGTATCGCGATCTTTGGCAAGCTTGCCGCATACATCATCGCATTTCCGTTGACGCTGGCGAATCGCGGCGACTCACCGTTGAGATCGACGAGTGCCACGGCAATGCGGCGCTGGTTGATCAGCCTCCGCCATCCGGGCTGCTTGCCGAGAACTTTGTTGAGATTCGCCGTGAGTTCCAAATCCCGATAGCTGGAAAGATTTTTCGATTTATGCTGGCGCGACGCCATCTTCGTCGCCTGTGGTAGTTCGGCCGCATGAACGGCGAACAAGGCGAGTATCGGAATAATCAAAAGTAAACAACCCCGAAACTGGAATTTCCCCATATGAATTTACCTCGTGAAGGCAGGTGCTGGCTCGGCCTGCGCCTGTTGCTGGGCCAATCTCATGCGACGATGCTCCCGTCCAATATAAAAAGACAGGAAAAGCCAGATCACAACCAGGGCTATATTTATATAGACGAACTGCAGCAAGGTCAGGTCCATGAACCGGGTGCCGACCAGCACGGTTGCCGCGGCCAGTCCGTCCCCGAAGCGGACAAAAAACGTATCAACGGCCGGCTTGGCCTGGTAGAGCATCGCCTTGGTCGTGGGTAGCCACAACATGTGCCGGGCGGTGTTCTGAATGGAGTAGTTGCTCGAGTTTTCGGCGATTTTCATCGCCTTGACGATGCCAAGCACCGGAGCTATTGCCATGGAAACGTAAGCCGCCAGTGATATCAGAGGCGTAGTCATCACAAGCAAACGAAACCCTCCCATCTCTACGAGACGCGAGACGATGAAGGCCTGAAGGAAAAGCCCTAACAGATTGATCCAGAAATAGAGATCGCTGTAAAAAGCCGTGGTGGCATTCTTGAGCAGCCGGGAAAACTC
>DATIPL010000898.1:0-6691 GCA_035471965.1 Gammaproteobacteria bacterium | reverse complement strand
GGCGGAGAAGCTTTCCAGCTATCTTCAGGAAACCCCGGCAGATGCGCGCGCCATCACGGGAAAGATTATCGAGGCGGCGAGAGCTCGTGAGGCGGCGCGCAAAGCCCGAGAGATGACGCGGCGAAAAAGCGCCCTGGACGTGGCCGGGCTACCCGGAAAGCTGGCTGACTGCCAGGAACGCGATCCCGCGCTTTCGGAGTTGTTCGTGGTCGAGGGCGATTCCGCCGGCGGTTCGGCCAAGCAGGGCCGCGATCGGAAGTTTCAGGCCATCTTGCCGTTGAAGGGCAAGATTCTGAACGTGGAAAAGGCGCGCTTCGACAAGATGCTGTCGTCCGCCGAGGTGGGTACGCTGATCACCGCTCTAGGCTGTGGCATCGGCAAGGAAGAGTACGACCCCAACAAGCTTCGGTACCACCGCATCATCATCATGACCGACGCGGACGTGGACGGTTCCCACATCCGCACTCTGCTGATGACTTTCCTGTATCGGCAGATGCCGGAGCTCATCGAGCGCGGTCACGTCTATATCGCCCAGCCGCCTCTGTACAAGGTCAAGCGCGGCAAGCGCGAGCGCTACGTCAAAGACGATACCGAGCTGGATGCTTTTCTGATGGAAATGGCGCTGGACGATGCCCGCCTCGAGCTGGGGGGCACGGCGGAGCCCCTGAGCGGGCCGGCGCTGGAAGCCGTGGCACGCGATTACTTGACCCTGAGCGCGATTTTCAAACGCTTGGCCCGGCGGATTCCCGCTGAAATCCTGGAGGTGTTGATCTCCATGCCCATGCTCGAGGTGCAGCGCGAGGTGGTGAAGGACGAAGTGCAGAAGTGGTTCTCAAATCTCCAGGCACGCATGCGCGAGATATGGCCCGGCCACGCCAGCGAGGCCCGGGTGGAATCCATCCAGGAGCACGGTTTCCGCGCCAGGCTGCGCGCGGTGGTGCACGGGGTGGAGTCCGAGCGCACCCTCGGCAATGAGTTTTTCCGCTCGGTAGAGTACCGCAAGCTGGTGGAGCTCAGCGCCCACCTTCGCGGGCCGCTGGAAAAAGGCGCGACCGTTCATCGCGGCGAAAAAACCGAGGGCGTGGCGACCCTGGGTGCGGCGCTGGAGTGGTTGCTGTCCGAGGCCAAGCGGGGTATCGCCATACAGCGCTACAAGGGCTTGGGCGAAATGAATCCGGATCAGCTCTGGGAAACCACCATGAATCCGGAGACCCGTCGCCTGCTGCAGGTGCGTATCGAGGACGCGGTGGCGGCGGACGAACTGTTCACCACCCTGATGGGGGACCAGGTCGAGCCGCGGCGGGATTTCATCGAGTCCAACGCATTGTCGGTCGCCAATCTCGACGCCTGAGACTGGTTGCCGGTTGACCGGTTCAAGGGTCACCCGCCCGGGCGACGCACCAGAGGTCGATCCGGGCCACCCCGGCGCGTTTCAGCGCCCGCGCCAGCGCCATGACGGTGGCGCCGGTCGTGACCACGTCGTCGACCATGGCCACGTGGTGCACCGCTTCCGTCGGCCGGATTTCAGCGCAAAAGGCGCCGCGTACGTTGCGGCGTCTCGAGTCCCTGCCTTCGAGGCTGGATTGAGCCGCCGTCGGCCGGGTCCTGCGAGCGAGTCGCGGCGCGATTGGAACGTCGAGACGAGCCGACAGCGGACGCGCGATTTCCATCGACTGGTTGAATCCCCGCTCACGCTGACGCTTCGGATGCAGCGGCACCGGCACGATGTACTGCGGTGGCTCGAGGGCGGGGCTTTCCAGGTGTGCCGCCAGCAGGCCTCCCAGCACCGACGCTACGGCAAGCCGCCGGCGAAACTTGAGCGCGTGGATCAGCGTCGCTACCGGTTCCACATACAGGTAAGGAATGCGCACGCCGTCGAAAGGCGGCGGCGTCCTCAGGCACCGGGCGCAGCGATCTCCGCTCGGCAGGGGTGTCCCGCAGCTCCGGCATGGATTCGCGATCCGCGGCAGTGCGCGGCGGCATGCGGAGCAAAGGTCGAGTTCCGCTGCAGCCCCGAGGCATAGAAGACAGTGGCGTGGAAGAAGCCACTCGTGCCCAATCGTTAGCCAGTTGTTCACTCGTTGCGATCCCTCGCGTTGACAAGCGGCCTTGCCGTTCCCATGATTGCCCGAGCTTTTGCTCACGGCAAGCGGGGGATTCGAAGTGGTGATCGCAGAACACGGAAACGGAGTTCGACACGACTGGACGCGTCAAGAGGTCGAGGCGCTTCACGCCCGCCCTCTGAACGACCTGCTGTTTGCGGCCCACGCCATTCACCGGCAGCGCTTCGACCCCAACCGCGTCCAGGTGAGCACCCTGCTCAGCATCAAGACCGGCGCCTGCCCCGAGAACTGCGCCTACTGCCCTCAGAGCGTCCACTACGCGCCCGGTCGTAAAGGTGAATCGCTGCTCTCGTCGGAGCGCGTGATCCAGGCGGCGCGCGCGGCCAAGGCAGCAGGCGCGACCCGGTTCTGCATGGGAGCCGCCTGGAGAAGCCCGAAGGATAAGGATCTGGAGGCAGTGGCGGCGATGATTGCGGGGGTGAGTGCGCTGGGTCTGGAGACCTGCGCCACCCTGGGCATGCTGACTTTGAAACAGGCGCGTCGTCTCAAGGCCGCCGGACTCGATTTCTACAATCACAACCTGGACACGTCGGCGGAATTCTATCCGACCATCATTTCCACCCGCACCTACAAGGATCGGCTGGACACCCTCGCGCACGTTCGCGAGGCCGGCATCCACGTCTGCTGCGGAGGCATTCTCGGCATGGGCGAGCGTCCCGAGGACCGCATCGGCCTGCTACTGACGCTTGCCAACCTGCCGCAGCATCCGGAGAGCGTGCCCATCAACCTTTTGGTGCAGGTGAAGGGGACGCCGCTACACGGAACTCCCCGGCTCGACCCCCTGGAATTCGTGCGCGTCGTCGCCTTGGCCCGGATCATGATGCCGGGGTCCCATGTGCGGCTTTCTGCCGGACGCGAGGCGATGTCAGCGGAAACTCAGGCGCTTTGTTTTTTCGCCGGCGCCAACTCCATTTTCTACGGAGAAAAGTTGCTGACGACGCCCAACCCGGTGCCGGCAGACGATGAAGCACTGTTCGCGAGGCTGGGAATACGTCCCGAAGCTGCTTCGCGGGCGCCGGCCCCGAGTTTGGAGTGATCGGTTGAGACGCGCTTCGAGCGCTCCACTTCAAGCGGCCGGTCCAAGTGCCCGAAAACGTGCCCTGGCCTGACCGTCGCCAGCTGATCATGTGTCCGCCTGAGCCAGTTGTCCTTCCACTGGCGACGCCGAGCAGCCCCGACAGCGCGTGAACCCGCGGCGAGACGACATCGAGCCGGCAAAGCGCGAGGCAACCGGGTACCGCCTCGACAAACGATCGGTTCGCAGACGCTTCGCGCGCGCCGCGCCCCGCTACGACAGATCCGCGCGGGTAGCGCGAGAGCTTGCAGCCCGGCTGCTCGATCACCTGGAGCCGGTACGTATCGAGCCCGGGCGGATCCTCGACCTGGGTGCGGGCACCGGGGTACTCACCGGAGACGTGAGCGGGCGTTTTCGCCGTTGCCGGGTTCTGGCGCTGGATCCGGCAGAGGCAATGTTGAAAGTCGCCCGAAGCAAGACCTGGCGTCTGCTCACGCGCCAGCAGTTCGTTTGCGCTGACGCCGAGCAACTCCCGCTGGCCGCAGCATGCATGGACCTCGTGCTTTCCAACGCCGCAGTGCACTGGTGCAACGATCCGGATCGGGTATTCAGCGAAATCTGGAGACTGCTCAAGCCGGGTGGTTTGTTCATGTTCTCCACCCTCGGCCCCGACACCCTGTGCGAGCTTCGCCGAAGCTTTGACCAGGTCGATGACTTCCCCCACGTTCACGCCTTCATGGACATGCACGATCTGGGCGACGCGCTGGTGCGCGCGGGCTTCACCGACGTGGTGATGGACGCGGCGCGGCTCACTGCGGAGTACCGGGAAGTCGGAGAGCTTCTGCGGGAGCTCTCGTCATCGGGGGCCAGCAACGCGCTGGTCAACCGCTCTCGCGGGCTCACCGGTCGAGCCAAGATGAAACGCCTGGCCGATGCTTACGAAGCGCACCGCAGGAACGGAGTCTTGCCGGCCACCTTCGAAGCGGTTTTCGCCCACGCCTGGAAACCGCTCGTTGGGACTGAAACGGGGATCAGCGTCGCCCCGCCGCGGCGATGACGGACAGATTTCGAAAGCCCGGATGCAGCGGCGTGTTCGTCACCGGCACCGACACCGGTGTCGGAAAAACTCGGGTGAGTCTGGGATTGATGGCGGCTCTTCAGAGGCAGAACCTGTCGGTGGTGGGAATGAAACCGGTTTCCGCGGGCTGCGAACGTACGCCCGGGGGGCTCAGAAACGAAGACGCCCTGTTGCTTCAGCGTCAGGCCTCCGTTACGCCGCCCTACGAGCGCGTCAACCCGGTGGCCTTCGAGCCCCCCATTGCGCCGCACATCGCCGCCGCCGAGACCGGGACCCGGATTGATTTCGCCCGCATCGAGCGCGCTTTCAGCAGGCTTGCTGCATGCGCAGACCTGTGCGTGGTCGAAGGCGCGGGAGGCTGGCTGGTGCCCCTGAGTTCTCGCAGGAGCTTTGCAGATTTGGCTGAGCGCCTGGCGCTGCCCGTATTGCTGGTCGTCGCCATACGGCTGGGCTGCCTCAATCACGCCCTGCTGACGGCGGAGAGCATCGAGCGGCACGGGCTGCCGTTGATGGGCTGGGTGGCCAACCTCCTGACCCCGGACATCCCGCGTGCCAGTGAAAACATTGACGCACTCGACGCCAGGATTCCCGCGCCCCGCTTGGCGACGGTCGACTTCACGCCCAATCCGACAGTGGCGCACTTCGAGCGCGCCTTCAGCGGGCCGACCGCCCGCGATCCCCTCAAACGCATCATGCCCCGGTGAACTGAGCGTCCGCTGACGGTGCGGCGGTTGACACCCGCATCGCCCCGCAACCGTTGTTTCGGCCGCGCGGTCGACCTTTAACTGTCTGAATTCATTGAGTGAAAAAATTTGCGCCTGCGCGCGCCGCTAAGTTAGCATGAGTGCCCTTTTTGAACAGTATCCGGGCAAGCCGAGCCGATCGGAACAGGCGAGATGATTGAAAGAACCATTCGCCGCGACGAGGGCTGCCGGTTTGTCGTTCGCCCCAACCGGTCGCTCAGCTGGCCGCAGGCGAAGCGGGTCTACCTGACCCTGGCGTCGCTTTGCATGCTCGTAGCCGTCGGCTTCAGCCTGATGGGGTATTGGCTGGTGCTGCCGTTTGCCGGCGCGGAAATCTTGCTTCTGGCCGTGGGTTTTTATCTTTGCGCATTGAGCGGGTGCGAGACGGAAGTAATCCGGATAAAGCGCGACCGTATCGCAATCGAAAAAGGCCGGGAAAGCATGCGGACGGTTTGGGAGTTCGATCGCGCCTGGGCGCGGATCGAGCTGGTTCCGGCGCGAATCGAGTGGTATCCGAGCCGCCTGGTGATACGATCTCACGGAAAACAGTTACAATTGGGCGCGTTTTTGACCGACGGGGAACGCGAGCGACTGGCTCGAGAACTCAAACGGGCGATTTCATCAGAACGAACATCCGGCGCTGCGGCCTTGGAAGCCGACGCGACGCGGGGCCGACTGCAGGAAATTCAGGAGAAGGTACCCAATGTACTCAACTAGTCTGAGCAGGCTGCTCGCCGGCGCGCTGTTTGCAGCGATCGGCACAAGCGCCCACGCCGCCTTCAGTGATCTCAACATGCCGGTGGGTGTTACGCCCATCAGCCGCGAAGCCTACGAGCTGCACATGCTGATTCTCATTATTTGCGTGGTCGTCGGCATTCTCGTCTTCGCGATGATGTTCATTTCCATGCTCAAGCACCGCAAGTCCCTGGGCCACGAACCGGCGCAGTTTCACCACAGCACCAAGGCGGAAGTCACCTGGACGGTGATTCCCTGCATCATCCTCGTGGCCATGGCGGTTCCCGCTACCAACGCGCTCATCAGCATGGAAGATACCAGCGAAGCGGACATGACCATCAAGGTGACGGGCTATCAGTGGAAGTGGAAGTACGAGTATCTCGAAGACGGCATCACCTTCTACAGCAACCTGGCGCCATCGAGTCGCGCGGCGATTTACCAGGATCCGAAAGCGGTTGACCACTACCTCCTTTCAGTCGACGAACGAGTGGTTCTTCCCGCGGGCAAAAAGGTCCGCCTGCTGATCACCTCCGATGACGTCATCCACGCCTGGTGGGTGCCGGCCCTCGGCATGAAGAAGGATGCCATACCCGGCTTCATCAACCAGATGTGGATTCGAATTGACGAGGACAAAAGCGGTGTCTACCGGGGCCAGTGCGCCGAACTCTGCGGCAAAGACCATGGCTTCATGCCCATCGTCGTGGAGGCACGTAGCGAAGAAGGTTACAAGATGTGGGTTGCGGAACGGAAAGCCGCCATGGCGGCGGAGAAAGTCGCGGCCGGGGAGGCAGACAAATCACTTGCGGCGGTCCTCGATGAGCATGCGGCCGTGGCGACCCATACGAGCGATCTCGTGCAGCCGTCTACCATTGCAGCGGCGCCAAGCGACACACCCGGAGGTCTTTGAGAATGAGCACCGCCACGACTCACGACGAACATCACGAACATCACGACCACGGTCCTGAGCCGGGGCTTCTGCGTTGGGTCTTCACCACCA
>DATIPL010000897.1:0-2785 GCA_035471965.1 Gammaproteobacteria bacterium | reverse complement strand
TTCCATGGAATACGGCAGCTGGGCGTAAATCGGGTCTTTCACCGCCCACCAGGCAAGCGCAGCGATGATCGCGATCCGAAGCAGGCGGAAATGCCAGCGACTGGAGGTGAGAAGCGCCTTCATTCGGGGTCAACTGCTTTTCGCAACCAAGATTTAAGACCGATTCGCCTCTGGTTTTGTTTCCCTGGCCACAGTGCAGCGAGCCTCGGCGTAGCGGATGAGGGACCGCGGACGCTATGATGACGACTATCGGGAAAGTAATCGCGCTCCGGCGATTCGAGTCGGGCCAGAGCCAACCCGGAAGTTTAGGCGCCGCCTAATTTCAAGCTGACCAGGGAGCATGCGCACAGGAGCTTGCTTCCGAGTCAACCGGATTTCGTCTTACAGGCAAAGCAGCCGGCTGCATGCAGCATCTCTGGACATCTTTCGTTCCTTTCACCCGTTGGTGGCCGGAGGTGAATCGCCGCACGCTTCGTGCCGACGCCGTTGCGGGACTTACCGGGGCCGTTGTGGTCTTGCCACAGGGAGTTGCCTTTGCCACTTTGGCCGGCATGCCGCCGGTGTATGGCCTATACGCCGCCATGGTCCCGGCGATCATCGCTGCTCTTTTCGGCTCCTCGCGCTACCTGGTCTCGGGACCGACGACGGCGGCCTCCATAGTCGTGTTTTCCTCCCTGAGCTTGCTGGCCGAGCCCGGATCCCCGGAGTACATAGCCTACGCCCTCACGCTGACCTTCATGGTCGGCGCCATCGAGCTCACCATGGGCCTCGCGCGTCTGGGCGCGCTGGTGAACTTCATTTCCCATTCGGTCATCGTCGGCTTTACCGCCGGAGCCGCGATACTGATCGCTGCCAGCCAGCTCAAGCATTTTTTCGGCATCGAAATGCCCTCCGGGCTCCACCTTCACGAGATCCTTCGCTACTTCATCCTGAATATCGGCGATATCGACGCCGGGACCCTGTTCGTCGGCTTGACCACCTTGGCCGCCGGTATCCTCTGCCGGCGATACACGCCCCGGTTCCCCTACCTCATCGCGGCCATGCTCGTCGGCACCGTGGTCAGCACTCTGATGAACATTGCCATTGAGGCAACGCAAGCCGGAAGCTCTATTGCCGTGGTGGGATTTGTGCCAGCCTCCCTGCCGCCCATCTCCTCTCCGGACTTCAGCCTCACGACCCTCAAGCAGCTGGCGCCGGCAGCCCTGGCGGTGACACTTTTCGCGCTCACCGAGGCGGTTTCCATTGCCCGTTCCCTGGCGGCGCGCTCCGGAGACAGCATTGACGGCAATCAGGAATTCGTGGGCCAGGGTCTGTCGAATCTCATCGGCAGCTTTTTCTCCTCTTACGTCGCAACCGGTTCGTTCAACCGTAGCGGGCTCAACTTCGAGGCGGGCGCCAGCACTCCCATCGCCGCCGTGCTATCCGGCGCGGCGCTCATACTCGTCGTTCTGGTGGTGGCGCCACTGCTGGCGTATCTGCCCTACGCGGCCATGGCCGGCGTTT
Organism: Gammaproteobacteria bacterium; assembly: GCA_035471965.1. Lineage (GTDB taxonomy): Bacteria > Pseudomonadota > Gammaproteobacteria > HK1 > HK1 > CAMYJH01. The sequence goes on along the minus strand of DATIPL010000897.1, from coordinate 1,282 downwards.
TGTTTCTGGTGGCCTGGAGCATCATCGACGTCAAGGCGTTTCGTCAGATCCTGCGTGCGAGCCGCTCGGACTCCATGGTGCTCGGCGCGACCTTTGGCGCGACGCTGCTGTTCGAGCTGGATTTCGCCATACTGCTCGGCGTATTTCTTTCTCTGGTGCTTTATCTCCACCGCTCGTCCCAGCCTCACGTGCGGGTTCGGGTGCCGGATCCGAGGTTGGCCAAGCGCCAGTTCACTACGGATCCATCGCTGCCCGAATGCCCGCAGTTCAAGTTCGTGCGCATCGATGGGGCGCTTTTTTTCGGCGCGGTGGCCTATGTCTCTGAGCGGCTGCGGGTAATTTACCAGCACAACCCGGAGCAGAAACATCTGCTCATCCTGGCGCGGCCCATCGGCTTCATCGACGTGGCCGGGGCGGAGCTGCTGGCACGGGAGGGCCGTATCCGCAAGCGCGTGGGGGGAGGGCTTTATTTCCACCAGCTGTCGGAAGGCGCACGAGGGTTGCTGCGGCGCGGCGGCTACCTCAACGATATTGGTGACGAAAGTCATTTCTATGGCTCCAAGGGCGAAGCCATTTCCGGAATCTTTGAGCGCCTGGACAAGAACATCTGCAAGCGTTGCGAAAAGCGAATATTTAACGAGTGTAAGACCGTGCCGCGGGAGGAAGAGGAGAGCGAAAAGCCGGGTGAGGTCAGGCAAACGGCCGAAACCGAAGCGGCGGACTAGTAGACGGTGGATAAACGGCGGAAAGTAGTCGGGGCAATGGCTCAGATCGCCCCCGGCCGCCTGACTTCTACTGTCTACTCCTGCTTACGGCACCACGTCCACTTGCGCCCCCAGGGTGCCCACCAGCGCATTCATGGAGCGCCTCAGGCTGAACTTCGCTTCCCGGTAGCCCCGGTCCTTGAGGTGATACCAGACGCGGAAACCGCCGCCATTAATTAGCTGCCACAGCATGGTGGACTGGACCTGGCTGTCGTTGATCACGCCGAGGGTAAAGCGCACCCGGTGGGGGTTATCCAGCTCGCAGGGTCCGCCGAGGTGCACCAGAGGATGGGGCGGGAGCCGGTCGACCCGCACGGTCGGGCAGGAGCCCTCTTCCAGGGACTGAGATTCATCGTCGAGTGTGAAGATACCGCGGACAATATCGTTCTCGTCCTTGAATATCCGTATTGAATGACCGTCTGGATTGACCACCAGGGCCATGGTCAACGCTTCGGCACCCTCATCCGGAGGTTCGATCACGTTCTGCCATTCCGACGTGCCGTTTTGGGCGAAAGTCA
>DATIPL010000896.1:0-2042 GCA_035471965.1 Gammaproteobacteria bacterium | reverse complement strand
CTACCGAGTCATCCGTTCCGCCGACGGCGAGTCCGTACAAGAACCCCCGGCACCAGCGGACCAGGGCCTTTCCTCTCTGCGTCAGGGGTTCTCCGTCATCCGGAAGCATCGGCTCGAACTCGAACTGGTGACTTTCCAGCTGGCGCTCTGTTTCTCGTCGGGTTGAGCGAAGCATCTTCGCGCAGCGTGCGGCTTCCGGTCCGCCCGATTCACCGGGCGCCAGAATTTCGCTCAGCCAGCGCTCCTCGGAAAATTGACTGGTTGCGCAGAGCAATCCACAGAGCACGCCGTGACACTCGGAAGCGTCGAGAGTGGCATGGGCGCGTTCCAGCGCTTCACGGCAGGCGACGTAGTCGACGGTCATTTAATGTGATTCTTGCGCAAGTCATTGCGCACGCGTTGCGGCCGCAGTTTGCGCCGCGAAGCGGGTTCGCCGATGCGGCGCCGCTATGCTATCACCCATGAGTCCGCTCCCAAAGGGGACACGATCCGGCCGCCCATTGACCGATTCTGCCCGGGCTCCTATAGTTAAGGCCGATTGTTGCGGCAAAACCACAATTAATCGGTGCAACCCATTGACACCGAACGACTCGCAAGACGGCACGTCACCGATGGAAGAGTTAAGTCTGCGCGCGCTCGAAGCACGGCTGGATGAACTGATCCGCGCGTGCGAGGAGCTGACCGACGAAAACCGGGCGCTCCGAGACCAGCAGACCCATCTCATGGCGGAAAGAGCCGCTCTTATCGAGAAGTCCGAGCTGGCCCGATCGCGGGTTGAAGCCATGATTGCCAGACTCAAGGCGATGGAAATCGGCGCATGAGTGATTCCGTTCCAGTAAACGTCCAGATTCTGGACAAGGAATATATGATTTCGTGCCCACTCGAGGAAAAGGACGCGCTGCTCCAGTCTGCCAAGGTGCTTAACGAACGCATGCGCGAAGTGCGCGACGGTGGAAAAGTCCTTGGTACTGAACGTATTGCAGTGATGGCGGCACTCAATATCGTTCACGAATTATTGCGCCATCAGAATCATCACCAGGCCGCTGTTGCAGCCATACAAAAGGACGTAAGCCGACTGGAGCAGAAAATCAGCGGCGCGATCAGTCGACGGCGCGTGCCCGAAGCGGTAGACTGACTAACGACGTCCCCTGAGGTGTTCGCCAGCGCGCCCAGTAATCGCTTGAGCCTAACTTAATACCCAAGGGAGCCGAATAACGGTGTTGTTGTGCAGGTCCGCGGCTCGTGCAAGCGGAAAGCCTGATACGCCGTGCGAGGTTCCCCTTATGAACCAAACCTGGTTCAAGGGTCGCGGCGCGTAGCGGCACCCCGGAGGACGTCCTCAATTCAACCGTCCTCGAGTCTCGCTCCGCACCGCAGCGACTCTGATCCTTTCAATTGATCTTGTCCGGCAGTTTGTCCACCAATCCGGATCGTGCCGCCGCCCTCGAACGGGCCGCGCTACGACGTAAAATGCGCGCGCAACGACGCGCTCTCGACTCCCGCGATCACGATCGCCGCTCGGTTGCGATTTGTCGCAGGCTGATGTCACAACCGGTTTTCATGCGCGCGCGCCGTTTTGCCGCCTACCTGAGTAACGACGGCGAGCCCGATCTGGGGCTGCTGATTTATTGTTCTTCGCTTATGGGAAAGCGCGCCTATATGCCGGCCCTTCATGGGGAAAGCCTCTGGTTTCTGCCTTTTTCTGCCCGATCGCAAATGGTCGAGAATCAGTTCGGCATCGCCGAACCTGCCTGCCATCCTGACGAGCGCCTAAAACCCTATGCGCTGGACCTCGCACTGGTTCCCCTTGTGGCGTTCGACGCCAGCGGCTCGCGGCTTGGAATGGGCGGCGGCTATTATGATCGCTGCTTTGCTTATTTGAACTACAGATCCCGCTGGCGGCGTCCGCGGCTTCTCGGGGTCGCGTTTGAATTCCAGCGCACTGACGAGGTCCCGTCGAGGCCCTGGGACGTGCGTCTGGACGGCGTCATCAGCGAACGCGGATTTCACCAGATGAAAAGAGCGAATTGATGGCCTACTGG
>DATIPL010000895.1:0-2124 GCA_035471965.1 Gammaproteobacteria bacterium | reverse complement strand
TGCGAACCATCAGGCTTCGGTCGGCGGGGCTTCGAGGATCCGCGCCGCAGTCTACACTAAACACCTGAGCGGAAATCTGCTACATGTGGAGCCTTCGTTCGCGCGCTCCTTCCTATACCCCCTCCCTGTCCCTCCCCCTCGACTCGAGGGGGCGGGGACTCCGCCGCAAAGGCACCTGTCTCGAATTTACGAGCAGCTTTTTAGGACGCTGCCGTTGAAAGGAGGCTTTTACCGTCGCGGTACGTCGGAAATCGACCTCCTGCCACCGGCCCTGCGGGCGAATTCTGGAAGGCCGATGCGCGACTGGCGTTTGCGCTTCGTTTTCTGGTACAACCCGCCGGGCTTCGTCATCAGAAGTGATTCGGAAGTCATTCAGAGGGCAAGGTTGTTGACCAATTCGCCTGACCGGCTTTTTCACATTCTCGATCCGCGCCAGTTTTCCCGCCCGCTGTTGGATGAGCTGTGCGCGTTGACCACGCGGGTTCGCACCATTGCAAAGGCGCACGATGGCGCACGTTCGTTGCAGAACTTGCTCGCCAGCAAGCGCGCCATGCTCTATTTCACCCAGCCGTCGACGCGTACGTTCTTGTCCTTCAACAATGCTTGTCACGTGCTCGGCATCCGCACCAGCGAAATTCGGGACCCCTCGATCTCGTCGGAGGTGAAGGGGGAAAGCTTCGAGGACAGTATCCGCACATTCAGCTCGTATGTGGACGTGATTATCATGCGCACCTGGGGAGAAGGAATGGCGGCGCAGTCAGCCGCGCTCATGGATCGAATCCGGCGGCCGGTACCTATAATCAACGCCGGCAGCGGCAAGGACCAGCATCCGACGCAGGCGCTTCTGGATATCTACACCCTGGAGCGGAGCTTCGAGAATCGGGGCGGAATCGATGGCAAAGTGATCGGGTTCATGGGCGACTTGAAGCGCGGCAGAACCGCGCGGTCGCTTGCCTACCTGATGAAGAACTACTCCCGCGTGCGGCTCGTATTCATTGCGCCGGAATCATTCCGCATGGAGAGCCCGCTCAAGCAACATCTCGGCGACCACGGGATTGAGTATTACGAAACGGCAGACCTGCCCGAGGTCATTTCAGAGCTCGATGCCGTGTACGTCACCCGTCTGCAGGCGGAATACGACACCGCGGGAGAATCAAAAGGATTCGATCACGCGCGTTTCGCCATAGGGCTTGCGGAGATGAAAAAGCTCAAGCCCGACGCCATCGTCATGCACCCGCTGCCGCGGGGCCCCGAGCTCGATCCACAGGTGGATTCCGATCCCAGGGCCATGTACTGGCGTCAGGAGCGAAACGGCATGTGGATGCGCGCAGCGTTGCTGATCAAGATCTTCGGCGCCGAAACCGCGCTCGGTGAAGATATCTGAACAGACGCGCTCAGAGCGCTTCGCCGCCTGGCGCGCTTTGTTCCGATAACCAGCCTTCGAGGATGATCTGGGCCGCTACCGGATCAGCGCCCGCAGAAGCGCGGCCTTCGAGGTGAAGCCGGCTCTTTGCCTCACGCGTCGTGAGGCGCTCGTCAACCAGATGCACGGGCAGGTCGAAGCGGCCTTCGAGTTGACGGCCGAATCGTCTGGCGCGATGCGTCATTTCCTGCTGGGTTCCGTCCATGTTGAGAGGCAAACCCACCACCAGCGCGTCCGGGGTCCAGGTTTCGATCAGCCTGGCTATGGCCCGCCAGTCCGGATGCTCCCGCTTTACGGCCAACGTCTCGAGGGGACTGGCGCTTCGGGATTGCGTTTGTCCGACCGCCCCGCCGATGCGTTTGAGTCCGAAGTCGAAGGCTAAGAGTGTCCGGGGCTCTGCCGCCGTCACGCGTGCCCGGCCTCGCCCGAGAGACGGTCGGGGTCGATCCCGAGCAGCCTGGCGGCGCGGTCCCATCGCTTCTCGTAGGGGGTGTCGAAGATGATGCTGCTGTCAGCGGGTCCGCAGAGCCAGGCGTTTTCCGACACTTCCCTCTCCAGTTGCCCGGCGTCCCAGCCGGCGTAGCCTAGAGCGACCAGTGTCCGGTCCGGTCCACGGCCCTCGGCGACGGCGGCGAGAATGTCGCGTGAGGTGGCCACGCCTATTTCTTCGCTGACCTTGAGCACGGAGTCCCATTGACCCA
>DATIPL010000894.1:0-4994 GCA_035471965.1 Gammaproteobacteria bacterium | reverse complement strand
CGGTTGGAATTTGCAGGTTCCGGCGTAGGTGCCCGGGCTCGATTCAGGCAACCGGCCTCAGGGAAGGGGCGAAGGAGCAGCGCCAGATAAGATTTTTTCCGGTCCCGCCCGTGCGCTCAAACGCGAGTGAATCCGATGAGGGTGGCAAGGTCGAGGCTGAGTCGCCCCGGTGACGCGAGAATGCCCTTTGAGGATGCCTCAGGAGCCTGGGAGGGGGCCCGGGATCGATTAACAGTCCTCAGGAAGGCATATGTCGATCCTGGCTGTCCCGTTGAAGGTCGGCCGGGCGCTTCGAAAAGCCTCCGGGTACCTGGTGCAGGTCCCATGCCTCCGGGAGTCATGACCGGCACCTGCCCAGGCAACAGCTTGACGCCGACCTCCCCGCCTGGCGGGGTCCGGAATCAGGCCCCGGCTGACCCTGCGGGGTAGGCGGAGAGACCGCGCCACCGACGGCGCGCAATGAGCACGTGCGGGCGCAGAGCGAGGCGGTGCCCGCCTTGACCGACAATAAACCGTCAAAGGACTTCGAATTGGCGAAACAAAGGCCCCCCATCGCCGTCGTCGGCATGGCCTGCCGCTTTCCTGGAGGAATCGACTCACCGGAGGTCTATTGGGATTTTCTCCGCCGCGGGGGCGAGGCCATCGGCGAGATCGGCTCCGACCGCTGGGACAGCGACTACTTCTTCCATCCCCATGCCGAGACTCCGGGCAAGACCTATACCCGGGCCGCCGGTCTGCTGGAGAACATCGACGCCTTTGACGCCCGGTTTTTCCATATCTCTCCCCGCGAGGCCGTCCAGGTCGATCCGCAGCAGCGCATCCTTCTGGAGCTCGCCTGGGAAGCGCTGGAAGACGCAGGCCGCCTCCCACGATCGATGGCGGGATCGGACTGCGGCGTGTACGTGGGCATCTCCAACATGGACTACGCCAACAGTCGCCAGGAGGACCCGTGTTCCGGCGATGCGTACTTCATGACGGGCAGCGTACTGAGCATCGCCGCCAACCGCATATCCTATTTTCTCGATCTCCACGGTCCCAGCATGTGCATCGACACCGCGTGCTCGTCCTCGCTGGTGGCCGCACATCAGGCCTGTGAGAGCATTGCTGCGGGCGAATGCGACGCGGCGCTCGTGGGCGGCATCAACGTGATGCTGACGCCTTATCCGTTTATCGGGTTTTCCAGAGCGTCAATGCTGTCTCCAACCGGGAAATGCCACGCCTTCGACGCCTCGGCGGACGGCTACGTGCGCGCCGAGGGCGGCGCGATGCTGGTGTTGAAGTCGCTGGAACGAGCCCGCGCCGATGGCGATCCCATACGTGCCATCATCGTCGCCTCGGGAACGAACTCCGACGGTCGCACGTCAGGCCTTTCGCTTCCAAACGAGAGCGCGCAGACGGCGCTGCTTCGAGCGGTATACGCTCGCGCCGGTCTGGAGCCCGGGGAGCTTCGTTACATCGAGGCCCACGGCACGGGTACCGCCGTCGGCGATCCCATCGAAGCGAGCGCAATCGGGCATGCCGTTGCCATGAGCCGGGACCACGACGACCCGCTACTGATCGGTTCGGTGAAAACGAACATCGGACATCTGGCATCCGCCGCGGGAGTCGCGGGTTTGCTCAAAGTGATTCTTTGCCTGGAGCACGACGTTGTTCCGCCCTCGCTGAATTTCAATACGCCGAATCCGAATATTCGCTTCGACGATCTCAACCTGCGCGTGGTCACCCGGCCTACGCCGCTCGGTGAGCGGGATCGATTGCCGGCGATGGGCGTGAATTCCTTCGGCTTCGGCGGAACCAACGCACACCTGGTGGTGCGCAAGTACGTGGATCCGCGATCAGCGGCGTCGGAGTCCAGTCATGGTGATGCGGGACGACAACCCGCGGCAGTGTCTTCCCAATCTCTCTCGAATATTCGCCCGCAGACCGGCGCCTGCACGGATGGCGGCAAGAGCGGTTCCTGCGGCGATTCGGCTGCATATGGTCCAAACGGACGCGAAATCCATCGTGGCAGCGAGCCTGCCCGCGACTCGAAGGATCAACTGCATCTGATTCCACTGATCCTTTCCGCGCACACTCGGGATGGCCTGCGGGATGCGGCACGCGCGTTCAAGGATGCGCTCGAGAGGACCGGGAGCAACCTCTACGACATCTGCTACACGGCGGCGAACCGGCGCCAGCGTTTCGATCACCGTCTCGCCGTCATCGGAGAAAACGCCGACGAGATGGCCTCGCGTCTCCAGGCGTTCGTCTCCGGAGAACCGGCGCCGTATCTGGTCGTGGGTCAGGCGCTCGCACAGCCGGCGAAGCTCGCGCTGCTCTTTTCCGGCAACGGCGCCCAGTGGCAGGGGATGGGCTGCCGGCTGCTCGAGCAGGATGCGGTCTTCCGGGACTGGGTTCATCGAGTAGACCGGCTGTTTCACAGCCTGTCGGGCCGCTCCATACTGGAAGCGCTCCGGCGCCCGCCCGGGAAATCTTCCTTCCGGCTGACTGAAGTCGCGCAGCCGGCGCTGTTTGCCGTTCAGGTGGGGCTGTTCGAGAGCCTGACCGCGCGGGGGCTGGAGGCGGGCGCGGTGTTCGGACACAGCGTGGGTGAGGTGGCTGCGGCGTATGCATCCTGCGCCTAGACCCTGGAGCAGGCGACACGCGTCATCTACGAGCGAAGCCGTTCGCAGGCCAGGACCCGCGGTCTCGGGAAAGTCGCGGCGGTGGGCCTGTCAGCGGAAGCGGTCGGCAAGGAAATTGCGCAGATCGACGGCGATCTCGAAATCGGCGCCTGCAACAGTCCGTCATCGGTCACCGTCGTCGGGCCTGAATCGCAGCTCGAGGCCCTGGGCCGGATCGTCAGGCAACAGGGCGCGCTGTTCCGAATCCTCGATCTCGACTATCCCTTTCACGGGCGGGCCATGGACGAGCTGCATAAGGGACTGGTGACCTCGCTTCGCGGGCTCAACGCATTCAAGACACGGTTGCCCTTCGTCTCCACCGTCACCGGCGCGGTGCTCGAGAGTGAATACCTGGACGCGGAGTACTGGTGGCGGAACATGCGCAAACCGGTGCGCATGGACAAGGCCATGGAAACGCTGATCAACGACGGCTTTCAGGTGTTCATGGAAATCAGCCCCCACTCTGTTCTCCAGGGATACGTGCTCGAGAATCTGAGTGCCGCTGGTCGCGCGGGACGGCCGGTGCCGACGTGCAAGCGCGACCAGGACGATTCTCTCCAGCTCATGGAGGCGCTGTGTAAAACCCACGTGCTCGGGTGCGAGCTCGATTACGGCAAGCTGTTTCCGCTGCATGGGGAATTCGTGCGCCTGCCTCACTATCCGTGGCAGCGCGAATCCCTCTGGTTCGAACGCACCAGCGAGAGCTTCGGCTTATTGAACCGCGCCCGGGAACACCCGCTGCTCGGTTACCGGCTTTCCCAGGTAGAGGGCGTGTGGGAGCAGGAAATCGATCTGGAGCGCATGCCCTGGCTCGCCGACCACGTGGTCGGCGGCTCGGTGGTCTTTCCGGCCGCCGGATTCATCGAGCTGGCGCTGGCGGCCGCGGCGGAAGTGAGCCCCGCGGCGCCGCCCGAAATCGAGTACCTCAACATCTCCGCGCCACTGGTACTCTCCAGGGGCGGAATCCGCTGCGTGCGTCTGACCCTGAGTCCGGATGACGGCCGCTTGTTCATCCGCAGCCGCCCGCGCCTGAGCAGCGAGCCCTGGAACACTCACGCCAGCGGTCGGATCATCCGCGCCGCGGCGCCGCCATCCCAACCCGAGAAACGAACCAAAACGGACGATGAGTCGACACACCCGCGTACTCCATCGCATCGCATCCAACCGACGGGGTCGGTCGCGATCGATCGTTCGGCTCGCGATCGGGCCCGCTACCGCGAAGATTCCGCGGATGGTCCGACGCGCATCACGGCGGACAGCGTCTACCGTCATGCGGAATCGCTGGGGCTCGAGTACGGAGAAGCATTTCGAAAGCTCGAATACGTGGACGTGAGCAACGACTCCGCCGTTGCCCGGATCAAAGCCGGAGAGAAACGAAACACAGCCGGCAGAAACGCCTACCTGCTGCATCCGGCGTGTCTCGACGCCAGTTTCCACGGCCTCATCGGTCTCCTCTTACAGGCGCGTCGCGAAGAGGATTCCGGCGCTGCGTACATCCCGGTACAGACAGGACGAATCGCTTGCACCGGAGACGTCCGCGCGTTCACCCATGCCCACATTCGTTTAATCCGAGTGGGGCCGCGCTCGATCACCGCGCATTTCGAGCTCCTGGACCCGGCTCATCGACCGGTGGCGATCCTCAAGAACGTGCGCTTCCGCCTTCTGCCGCTGACCCGGGGCGCGCGGCAGACGCTGCCCGTGTACGAAAACCGGGCGGTGCAGCATTTTCCAGTCAGACTGGTTCGGGCCGGCGCGCTGCCGTCGCCGGACGCGCTGGGGAGAGTCGCGGACGCCACTCTTGCCGCGCAAACCCCGGTGCTCGAGCGTGAGGGAGGCATCCGCCCGGAAATGCCGGCCATCGAGATGCTGGTCGCGACTTTCGCCGCCGCGGCTATCGGCGGGCCCGTTGGAGAGGGCGCGTGGATCAGCAGGAATCAGCTCGCTGCGGCGCTGGACGTGAACGATGCCCAGCGGCCATGGTTCAGCCAGCTGCTCAAGCTTCTCGAGGACTCGAAATTCATTGAAAGAGACAACGGACGGGTTCGCTTCTCCCGTGTCCCCGACGTCGGGGAAGCGCCATGCCAGTGGCGGCGCCTTCTGGCGGAGTTTCCCGCGCGCCATGCCGAGCTGACGCTTGCCGGGCGCTGCGGCATGCGCCTTCGCGATCTCTTGACCGGCTCAATTGCACACGACGCACTGATTGGCGGCGCCGTGCTTGCCCGCCTGCGGGCGGCGTCACCGGCCTTTCGCTCCAGGGATGGCGTGCTGCGCGACCTGTTGACGCATCTGGGTGAAAACTGGGCAGATCCGCGGCCGCTTCGCATGCTCGAG
>DATIPL010000893.1:0-2737 GCA_035471965.1 Gammaproteobacteria bacterium | reverse complement strand
AATCCCGGCGCTGGCGCTGGCGATCTCGGCGGCGGTGATCTTCATCATGAGCGGCTTCATTCTCTATGACACCAGCCGCATGGTGCATGATCGGGGCGAGACCAACTACATCCTCGCCACCGTCGGCCTCTACCTCAGCATCTTCAACATCTTCGTCCACCTGCTCCACATTCTCGGGGTGATGGGCGGCGACGAATAAGGTTCACTCACCAGCGGGTAGTCACCAGTGCCCCGGCTCCGTGCCGGGGCACGTCGTTCAGGGCACTGAGAGTGGAGACCAAGGGACAGTCTTGATGGAACTGTGGATGAAAATCGGCTCGGCGATCCTGCTCGTCATCATGCTGATCGTCATCTTTCCGAGGGCGCGGCAGATGATCGCCGAGAGTCCCAAGGGAAGCGCCAAGGAATGGCTGTCGGCTTTGATTCCGCTGGGGCTGGTGGCCGCATTCGTGGTGCTGCTGGTGATGATGGTCTAGATCACGCCCCAGCCCCGGGAGACGAACGGGAAAGCTACACAGCCTGTCTTCGCCCCGTAGCTGTCGTGAGGACGAATGGCGGAAGCGGAAGATCTTGCCGCCCGCATTCGCCGAGGCGGCGACGGGACTCGTCCGGTCAACTTTTTCCATCCGCTGCGATCAGCTCGACGCCATCCATGTAGTCTTTGAGCGCCCCCGGAATGCGGATGCTGCCGTCCGCCTGCTGGTAGTTCTCCATCAGCGCGATGAGGGTGCGCCCCACCGCCAGTCCGGATCCGTTCAGGGTATGCACCAGCTCGGGCTTGCCGCTCTCCGGGTTGCGCCACCGCGCCTTCATCCTCCGCGCCTGGAAGTCCTCGCAGTTGCTGCAGGAGGAGATCTCCCGGTAGCGATCCTGGGCCGGCATCCATACCTCGATGTCGTAAGTCTTGGCCGCGCCGAAACCGATGTCGGCGGTGCACAGCGTCACCACCCGGTACGGGAGATCCAGGCGCTTCAGTACTTCTTCCGCATTGGCGGTGAGTTCCTCGAGGGCATCGTAGGAATCGTGCGGTCGCACGATGTGCACCAGCTCGACTTTCTCGAACTGGTGCTGCCTAAGCATGCCGCGGGTGTCCTTGCCGTAAGAGCCGGCTTCGCTGCGAAAGCACGGCGTATGACTGACGAACTTGAGCGGCAGCTCGCCGGCCTCGACGATGCGATCCCTGACGATATTGGTGACCGGCACCTCGGCCGTGGGAATGAGATACAAATCCGCGTTTTCGATGTGAAACAGATCCTCACCGAACTTCGGCAGCTGACCGGTGCCGATGAGAGTTTCCGCATTGACCAGAAAAGGCACGTAAACCTCGGTGTAGCCATGCTGGTCGACGTGCAGATCGAGCATGAAGCGCGCCAGCGCCCGGTGGAGCTTGGCGACAGGTCCCGAAAAGGTGACGAAGCGCGATCCCGCGAGCTTTCCCGCCAGCTCGAAATCCATATGGCCCAATCCCGCGCCGAGATCCACGTGGTCCCTGACCTGGAAATCAAACTTCGGCGGTTCCCCGACACGCCGCTCTTCCCGGTTGTCTTCCTCGGAATTACCCACGGGCACGCTCTCGTGGGTGAGGTTGGGGATGCCCAGTAAAATGTCGTTGAGCGCCGCCTGGATCCGGCTCAGCCGGCCCTCGGACTCTTTCAGCGCGTCGCCGAGGCGTGAGACCTCTTTCACCAGCGGCTCGATGTCCTCCCCGGCCGCCTTGGCTTTGCCGATGGCCCTTGAGCGCACATTGCGCTCGTTCTGCAGCTCCTGGGTGCGCACCTGCACCGCCTTTCGCTCCTCTTCCAGCGCCCGCAGCCGCTTGACGTCCAGCTCGAAGCCGCGCGCCGACAGACGCCTTGCGGTTTCATCCGGTTCCTTGCGCAAGAGGTTCGGATCGATCATCGGCCTTGACTGCGATTCGGTGTCATGACTCCTCGGGATCGTCCTCATCGCGGTGGCTTCGATCGAGAGCGCGCAAGCGCGCGAGCTTTTCCCGGATCTTCTGCTCGAGCCCCCGCGGGGACGGCGAATAATAGCGTTTCACCTCCATCTCGTCAGGAAAGTAGCGTTCGCCGGCGGCGTATCCTTCGGGCTCGTCGTGGGGATAGCGGTAGTCGCGCCCGTGGCCGAGCTGCTTCGACAGCCTCGTCGGCGCGTTCCTCAAATGCGGTGGAACCGGGAGCGAGCCGTGGGATCGGGCATCCTCCATGGCGTCGTCAAAGGCGCGGTAGACAGCGTTGCTCTTGGCGGCACAAGCCATATAGACGGCGGCCTGGGCGACGGCGAGCTCTCCCTCGGGGCTGCCCAGACGCTCATAGGTCTCCAACGCGTCCAGCGCCACGCGCAGGGCCCTGGGATCCGCGTTGCCGATATCCTCACTGGCAACCCGCACCAGGCGCCTGGCCAGATAGCGCGGATCGCATCCGCCATCCAGCATGCGAGCCAGCCAGTAGAGGGCGGCGTCGGCAATCAAATCCCGCGCCGCTTCCTCGACGCTCACCCCGGAGGCGCCCAGGCCCCGCTGGCGGTCGCCTATGGCGCGGTCGACGATACGTCGTATGGCCCCTCGATCCAGCGTCTCGAGCACGTAAACCCGGGCTCTGGAGAGCAGCGCCGAGTTGACTTCGAAGGAGGGGTTTTCCGTGGTGGCACCGATGAACACCAGGGTGCCGTCGTCCACGTGGGGCAGGAAAGCGTCCTGCTGAGCCTTGTTGAAACGATGCACCTCGTCGACGAAGAG
>DATIPL010000892.1:0-1982 GCA_035471965.1 Gammaproteobacteria bacterium | reverse complement strand
CTATTACGGCTGGAGCCCCAACGACGTGCGCTGGGAGATGGAGCCCCGCATCCGCGCGCTCACCGACGATTTCGCGCGCTGGCACGAGCAGGACCGCATCCGCCCGCGCGTCTGCGCCACCTTCCCGCTCGACGGGTTCCGCGAAGCGATGCGCCTGGTGCTCGAGCGCCGCTCCACGGGCCGCGTCGCGCTGGTCATCGACCCGGACTGAGCGGAACCGGGGACGGCGTCCGCGAAGTGATTGTGCGGAATTATTATGTCCGCTTCCGGATGGATTCTGTTGCAAAACTTTGTTGCCTGAGGTTTTGGGCTGTGATTCGGTCCTCTGAGTTTGTTTTCGGAGGGCGTTGTGATGATGGGGCGTCTTGAGCGGGGGCAGGGTCAGCTATTCTACGATGTCCGTTTGGAGAATCTTGTTCCGGTTGATCATCTTGTGCGGAAGATCGACACGGTTCTCGATCTGAGCTGGGTATTGCGGGAACTCGCGCCCTATTACAGCCATACCGGCCGCCCCTCGATCGATCCCGAGCTGATGATCCGTATGCTGATCGTCGGCTATGTGTTTGCCATCCGGTCCGAGCGCCAGCTTTGTTCCGAGGTTCAGGTCAATCTGGCCTACCGGTGGTTCTGTGGCCTTGGCCTTGAGGATGCGATCCCCGACCACTCGGCTTTCTCGCGCGCCCGTCACGAGCGGTTCCGCGAAGCCGACGTGCTGCGTCGGGTCTTCGAGGGGGTGGTCGGCGCCTGTATCAAGCGGGGTCTTGTGGACGGTGTGTCCTTTTCGCTCGATGCCAGCCACATTCAGGCGGATGCAAGCCAGGTCAAGAGAGTCCCGGGTAGCGAGGCCGATGTCCTGGCGCATCAGGAGCGGTCTTCGCGGGCGGTGCGCGAGTATTTTGATGTTCTCGACCAGGAGGCGGCCGACAGCAACAGTTGGCGGAAAAAGCCGCCCAAGGCGATCTCGCTCACCGACCCGCTGGCCTGCTGGGTGGCGAAACAAAAGGTACGGGCGTTCTTTGCCTATGACGCCAACTACCTGCTCGACAATGGGGTGGGCATCATCGTCGATGCCGAGGGCAGCTGCGCCAATCGCACCGAGGAGAACCGCGTCGCGCTTTCCATGGTGGAACGTGTGGCGGATCGGTTCGGCATCACGCCGAAACGCCTTGCGGCGGACACGGCTTACGGATCGGGCAAGACGCTCAAGAGCCTGACTAAAAGAGGCATCGTTCCGCATATTCCCGTGATCGATAAAAGCACGCGTGACGACGGTACGTTCTCGCGCGAGGACTTCACCTTCGATGAAGATCGGAACGTCTATATCTGTCCGGGTGGCAAGACGCTGAAGACCACGGGCCGGGTGCACGAAGAGAGGACGCTTTACTACCGCTCACGCAAGGCCGATTGCGATGGATGTCCTTTGAAGCACAAATGCTGTCCGAAGTCGCCGTCGCGCCGGATCCCACGCGACATCGACGAAGATGTTCGCGACAGGGTTCGTTCGCTTGCCCATACCGAGGCCTTCAAACAATCGCGTCGCGACCGCAAGAAGGTGGAGATGGCGTTCGCCCATCTCAAACGCATTCTCAAGCTTGACCGATTGCGTCTCCGGGGGTTGTCAGGCGCGTGCGACGAAATCCTGCTGGCGGCCACGGCACAGAACCTGCGTAAACTCGTCAGATATGCAGGACCGGCGCCGCCAGAAAGACCCACCTTTTGTCCGGCGTATGCAAAATGAGGAGACAGTGGAAGGGAAGGCAGACAAACAATACGCCAGCACCCGCCGGGTAAGGCAATCCTTTGGACACCGCTACCCCTCGATCCCCCTAAAGCCGTCAAAATCTGAGTTTTGCAACAGAATCCGCCCGGAAGCGGACATGGATGCGAACCGCGGTTCAGGTCCGGAACTGGCCGAGGGTGTTGAAGAAGTCGATTGAAGTTGGGTTCGTGACGTGATTCTTTGGCCTCATCGCTTTCAGTGA
>DATIPL010000891.1:0-2389 GCA_035471965.1 Gammaproteobacteria bacterium | reverse complement strand
GCGGCTTCATCACTACGCCGTAACGGTTCAGTAGACTCCAGGCCAGGGTCTCCATGGCTTCGCTCCCGGTGCCGTCCGGAGACGCTGATTCCGGCTGTCCCGGCGCCCGCCCCGGCACCCGCGACCAGCGGCCGGCCTCCGACAGCGGATTACGCCCGCCCCGTCGACGCCCTCGGCCGCCGCCGCGCTTGTGCGCCGGCAGCAGCATGGCGCGAAGGCCGGCGAAGCTGTCCGCGTTGACCAGCCCCGCTGCGCAGAGCTCACCCAGAGCATCTTCGAGCTGGCTGCGCAGCAGCCCCGTGGCCGCGGCCAGGTCGTCGAAGAAGCAGGCCCCCTGCCTGTCGAGGCACTGAAGCACCCGCGCCGCCGCCCCGGTGAGGCGCTGCTCGGCGATTTCGGCCAGCGCCAGCCAGCCCGGCAGGTCGCTTCGCCGAAGCAGCGTGATGGGGGTGCTGCGCACCGGAGGCGCACCACGGTTCCCGTTCCGTCCCGCGTTACCGGGGGACAACCTGAGCCAGGTGAAGCGTCCGGAAAGGCACAGCGCGTCCAGCCAGCTCGAGTCGTAATCTGAAACCCGGGCGGCCAGGATCTCGGCCTCCCAGGCGGCCGCCGGTGCCTCGAAGCCCTGCAGCTGATCGACCACGGCACTGACCGATTCTGGACCGATCATGCGGGTATCTTCGGCGATATGCTGCCAATCAAAGAGAAAACGCATGAAATCGGACAGCGTGACCGGCTCGATTTCACGCCGCAGCCGGCCCAGCGTATAGCGGTGGATGCGGGCCAGCAGGCGGCGTTCGCACCATTCTTCCCGGGCCGCGTCCGGGGTGAAGCGGCCGCGGAAGGCGAAGCCTTCGGCCTCGAGCGCCCCCAGGGCGGCGGTGACGGCCGCAACAGGCACATCCAGGGACTGCGCCATGCGCTCCGCGGTAACGGGTCCTGAGCCCTCCAGCCGGCTTCGAAGCAGATCCTTGAGCGCGATTTCTGGTTCCATCGGGCGCTTGAGATGCTCCGGCGGCGGCTCGATTACGGGCTCCGGCGAGGCCGTGGGATGCACCGCCCGGACCTCCAGCAGCCGTTCTGCCGCAACCCAGAGGTGACGTCCGTTGGCGGTCTCGAGGCGCGTGGCCCGGCCGGCGGAAACCAGCTCCGAGACCCAGTCCTCCAGGGCGCTCGCGCCGGGGACCGCGGAGCGGAGCTCGTCATCGCCGACGACGCCCAGGATCACCAGCATGTCGTGAAGCTCGTCCACGTTTGCAGCCCGGGGCCAGGCTTCCTCGCATACCCGGCGGATGGCGTCGCCGTCCAGGCGGCCGAGATCGGCGGCGGATTCCGGGTCCAGCCAGCGCCGCGAGGCCACGGCCCGGGTGCGCCGCTCCTCCAGCGGGGCGTCATCCAGGAAGGCGTAGGGACGGGCGTTGAGGATTTCCTGGGAAAGCGGCGAGGGCTCGGTCAGATCGCGGCACACCACCTCGACCTCGCCGCTTTCCAGACGGCCCAGCAGCCGCTCCAGTCCATCGATGTCCATGGCGTCGTGGAGGCAGTCGTCGATGGTCTGGACCACCAGCGGATGGTCCGGTATCTCCCTGCGTCCGGATAGATTCTCGGCGCAGGCGATCTGATCGGGAAACACCACCGCCACCAGATCTTCCGCCTGCATGCGCTGAAGCTGCGGCGGCACCTTGCGCCCGCCCTGCACCCGCGGCACGGCGAGCGCAATGTTGGCGTTCCAGCGCCAGCGTACCGTGAACATGGGCGCGTCCAGCAGCGCCTGCACCAGCACGTCGCGCACGCTCGCCTTGTCGAGGTAACGCGTCACCGCTTCCAGCGCGAAGCTGTGGGTCTCGCCCAAAGACAGCACGATGGCGTCCTCGGTGGCGGCTGCCTGCAGCTCGAAATTAAACTTTCGGCAGAAGCGTTTGCGCAGCGCAAGGCCGAATGCGCGGTTGATTCGGCTGCCGAAGCTCGAATGAATCACCAGCTGCATGCCGCCGCTCTCGTCGAAGAAGCGTTCCAGCACCAGGTGCCGGTCATCGGGGAGCGCGGTCAACGCGGCCCGGGCGGCGGCGAGATATTCAACCAGCTGCGTCGCCGCCGACTCGCTGACGCCGTCGATGGTGGCGAGCCAGCGCGCCGCATGCGCGCGGGTCTCCGCGGTACCCGCGCCCTCGCCGAGCTTCGTTCCGAGATCGGCGCGAAGCCTGGCAACGGAAGTCGAAAGTTCATCGCTCCGGCCCGGAGCCTCGCCGAACCAGAACGGCATGTTGGGCGGCATGCCCTTCGCGTCTTCGACCCGAACCTTGCCGGATTCTATGCGCAGCACCCGCCATGAGGTGTTGCCCAGCTGAAAGATGTCCCCCGGAAGGCTCTCGATGGCGAAGTCTTCGTT
>DATIPL010000890.1:0-2370 GCA_035471965.1 Gammaproteobacteria bacterium | reverse complement strand
CCGGAACGTTGGTGTACCTGTGGTGGGTGAAGTGCATCACGCGGTCGTAATCGCGGGGAAAGATCACCAATACACCGGTGATGCGTGAGAAGAACTCGTTAAAACTCCGGGTTGCGAAGGCCGTGCCGTGCATCAGCTCGTGCTGCGCGGCGTAGAGATAGTTGAGCAGCATGCCGTGAATGACGAACACCGGCGCCGCCCACGGGCTGCCCCAGAGTGCATGCAGCAGCGCGCCGGTCGCCGACAGCGCGCCGAAGTGGCTGCCGAGCTGAAGCCAGGCGCGAAAATCGGAGCGCCTGCGAAGATCCGCGAGGCGCTCGGGATCCAGAAATTCACGGCGGTAGACGTACTCCACGGGGTCCTGGCTCCAGCTGGGGAGATCAGTCTGGCAGCGATGGGAGAGGCTGGAAAGAGGCCCGGCGCGCCCGCGCGGCGCGGGATTTGGCCTCGGGCCTCGGTGCCAGCATACTTCGCACATGCGTTTCCTTTCCAATCCCACTGGTTCGAGCAGGGGCTTCACGCACTTGCTCGGGGCGGCCGCGCTCATGGCGCTGATGGCGTGCGCCTGGGTTTCGACGGTTCGCGCCGATCAAGACGATCCCAGTCTCCCGGAGCTCTTCGAGTCCCTCAAAGCCGCCGTCGATCCGGCGGAGGGCGAACGCATCGGCCGGCGTATCGCGCAGATCTGGAACCAGCATGACAATCCAGGCGTTGGCGAAATCATGCAGCAGGGCGAGGCCTTCCTGCACCAGGGTCAGCTGAGGCTCGCGCTGGGCAATTTCACCACAGTCACCAGATTGGAGCCTGGTTTCGCCGAAGCGTGGAATAAGCGCGCGTCTGTGCTTTACAGCCTGGGTCGTCTCGACGACGCGGCCAGAAGCATCGCCGAAACCCTGGCGCGGGAGCCGCGCCACTTTCTTGCCATCGCCGGTCTCGGTCTCATCTACCTGCAAAAGGGTTATCTTGAGGAGGCCCTGAGCGCCTTCGATTACGCGCTCGCCATCAATCCACACCTGGCCGGAACGAGAACCGCGGCCGAGAGCATCAGGCAGCGTCTTGGCAAGTAGACAGCTCGAATGGCACCGGAGTGGTGACCGGCTTTCGAGCCCGAATCCTTACCGGCGTCGACCGGATCTGACGTGTCGAGAAGGACCATGGAAATAGTTCGATGAATAAGGCACAAGGCGGGCGCGAACGGGGACTACGGGATTATCCCCAGAGAACACTGCTCAACAACGAGGTCCACGCCAGACCCTACGAGCGCCTCACCGCGCCGGTGCGGGCGTCGTACCTCGCCCTGCTGACCGGTATCGAGACCGCGGACGAGGAGCGGGAACAGATCAAAGCGCTGTGCACGCGCAACGGCGTCAATCCGCCGGCAGCCGGCGCCAATCACTTCAGCAACGACCTGGGAATCTTCCGCCTGCGCTGGGAACGGCATACGGAGTTTTCCACCTACACCTTTCTACACGCGGCGCCGTACCATGCGCCCTTCGATGATGCGCCGATCAAGCAGGTGCCCGTGGACTGGCTCCAGCATCTGCCGGGTGAGATATTGACCGCGGTGCACGTTGCGCTTGAGCCCTCCAGCAAGCCGGTGCGACCCGTGGACGAGCTGAGCGCGCTGTTCGTCGCCGATACCCTCGTCGGCAGCAAGGTGGTAGGAAACGCAGCGATTGCGCTGACGGATTTTCAGATTCATGCCGACGGTTTCAGCCGCATGCTGGTTCATGACGTCGCTCTGGGGTCACGCCAGGCCGGCCGGCTGGTGCAGCGGCTGCTGGAGCTGGAGACTTACCGCATGATGTCGCTGCTCGCGCTGCCGCTGGCAAGAGGGTACACGCCGGAGCTTTTCCGCCTGGATAAGGAGGTCGCCGAACTCAGCAACACCTTGACCGGCGACAAAGAGGACGTGGACGAGCACAGAATGCTCGAACGCCTCACCCAGCTCTCGGCCGAGATTGAGGGCGTAGCAACGGCCACCAGCTTTCGATTCAGTGCCGCGGGCGCCTATTACGATATCGTCGAGCGGCGTATCCGCGAGCTGCGCGAAGAGCGCCACGAGCGATTGCAGACTTTCAGCGAGTTCATGCAGCGCCGCCTGGTTCCCGCCATGCATACCTGTGAATCGGTGCATCGCCGTATCGACGAGCTGACGACTCGGTCCGCCCGGGTGTCGGACCTGCTGCGAACCCGGGTCTCTATCACCATGGAAAGCCAGTCCCGGGATTTGCTCGAGTCCATGAACCGCCGGGCGAAGCTGCAGATCAGATTGCAGCAGACGGTGGAAGGGCTCTCCGTTGTGGTCCTCAGCTATTACCTGGTCGGCCTGGTGAATTACGGACTCAAGGCCCTCAAATCCGCGGGCAT
>DATIPL010000889.1:0-6699 GCA_035471965.1 Gammaproteobacteria bacterium | reverse complement strand
TTCCAGAGCGCTGCGTTCCAGGCTCAAACCCGCCGCCATGGCGTGACCGCCGAAGCGTTCCACCAGCCCGGGGTTTGCCGTGGCCACTGCGTCGAGGGTGTCGCGTATGTGCACACCGTTGATGGATCGCGCCGATCCCTTGATCCGGTTTTCGTCCTCCGGGGCGAAGGCGATAACCGGCCGGTGCACCCGGTCCTTGACCCGGGAGGCGACGATGCCCACCACGCCGGGGTGCCAGCGATCATCGTAGAGGACGACGCCGAATGGGGTGCCCGAATCGGACTGGACGTTCAGATTATCCAGCTGCGCCAGGGCGTCCCGCTGCATTCCCCCCTCGATCATGCGCCGCTCCTTGTTCAGGACGTCCAGCTCGGACGCGATCTCCATCGCGCGGCCCGGGTCATCGCACAGCAGACATTCGATCCCCAGCGACATGTCGTCAAGGCGCCCGGCGGCGTTGAGCCTTGGGGCTGCGGCGTAAGCCAGATCGCTGGCGGTGATGGTGCGGGCGTCGCGCCCGACCACCTGCAGCAGTGCCCGCACGCCGGGAGAAGCGCTGCCGCTGCGTATGCGCATCAGGCCCTGGTGCACCAGGATTCGGTTGTTGCGATCCAGCGGCACCACGTCGGCCACGGTGCCCAGCGCCACCAGGTCCAGCAGACGCCCGAGGTTGGCCGCAGCCGCAATCCCACCGGCTTTACGCAGCCGCGCGCGCAGCGCAATCAGCAGATAGAAGACGACGCCCACGCCGGCCAGACACTTGCTGGGAAAGGCGTCGCCGGGAAGATTTGGATTGACGATGGCGGCGGCTTGGGGCAGCACCTTTCCCGGAAGATGATGGTCGGTGATGATGACGCGCATGCCGCGGTCCGATGCGGCGGCGGCGCCGGCGACGCTGGCAATGCCGTTGTCCACGGTGATGAGCACGTCGGGCGCCGATCGCGCCGCCACCTCGACGATTTCCGGCGTCAGGCCGTAGCCGTACTCGAAACGGTTCGGCACCAGATAGTCCACGTTATCGAAGCCCAGCATCCGCAGGCCGCGCAGCGCCACGGCGCTCGCGGTTGCGCCGTCGGCGTCGTAGTCGCCGACTATCAGCACGCGCTGACGCCCATCGAGAGCCGACAGCAGGAGATCAAGCGCTCGTGTGACGCCCCCCAGCGCATCGAAGCGGTGCAGGCTGTCGAGGGAATAGTTGAGCTCCGAAGCATCGCGCACCGCGCGCGCCCCGTAGATTCGGGCGAGCACCGGGTGAATGCCCGCGGGCAGCGTGCCGCTATCGCTGTCGACTGTACGTCTTATGATCCGCAAAAAGCGTTTCTCTTCTTATGACTGCGCGAGCCGCGAAAACCGGCGGCGCGCTTTCAGCCGGTGCCACCAGCGCAAACGTCCCGCATGGTAACGCAGGTCGCGATCGGTCAAAACGGTCACGCTCTGCAGGCGTCCCTCCCCGAGGGCGCGCAGCAACGGATCGAGCCAGTTCGCGCTCAGGTCGGCGATGAAATCGCGCCACCCTTCAACGTCGCTTGCGCGCGCTGGACCGTGACCGGTTTCGATCAGCGCCAGATGCCGGCCCTCGCCAAGGGTGTCGAGCCAGGCCACGGCGTCGTCCGGAAGCGGCCGCGATTCCACACCGGCGTATTCTGCCAGTCCCTCCAGCAGAGCCGAATCACCGTGAACTCGCGACCAATCCCCGGGCTGCGCCTGCGGCAGCACGCCGCCGCCCCAGAACCAGAGACTGTTCACGGCCGCTTCGCCGCGGGCTTCCCGGGATCGATTTACGGCACAATCGTGGAGCAGCATCTGGGTTTCGTTCAAAAGCCCGTGCCAGACTCCGGCATCGTCGCCGGTGGGCAGATACGGGTCCACGTTGCGCAGCCGCACCATCGACAGGGGCGTGGTTTGAATGCGCGCCGGGGCGTCGAGCGACAGATACCAGCGCAGGGGATGGCCCACATCCAGCCGCCAGCCGAGATCGGAAAAATGCGCCGCAATCATTTCCGCCAGCGCTTTGGCTTCGTCGAGATCCAGGGCGAAATGATCGCCGTCGAACAACACCAGGTCGCCCATGTCGGGCTTCAGATGCACCGGATCAGCGCGAAGCAACCAGTGATCCTGGACGCTGTCGCCGATGTCGACAATCCGGGTTGCCGCCGCCACCGGACAATCGCCCGCAGAAAACCGGTAACCGAATGCGCTGAATACGAGCGCCTCGGGACTCTCCCAGGATCCCACTGCCGGCATGACCCGGGCGCGTGAGAGCAGAATTTCCATCGCGCTCAGATCCAGCGCCGAAACAAGCGTCTCGACCGCGGCTTCGGCGTCTGCCCCGGCCGGAGGCGCCGGGCCGAAAAGACCGGGGACGATCACGGTAAGCTCTCGTCCTCCGCGCGCGCTCATCGCAAAATCGAGCCGGGCACTAGAATATCGGACAGCAGCCTCGCCCGGCCCCTGAACGAGACGGAGTCCCCGACAGCATTTATTTGAGGTTGTCGAGGATGGCGCGCCGCACGGCGTCGGCGGTCGCATCGACGGCCTTGGCTTCGACGCCGCCCTGCTGGTGAGCGCTGTCGGGATCCTTGAGCCCGTGCCCGGTCACCGTGCAAACCACCAAGCTGCCGGCGGGGATGCGGCCATTCTTGAGATCGCGCAGGGCGCCGGCGACGGACACCGCCGACGCCGGCTCGCAGAAAATGCCTTCGCGCCCGGCGAGGCTGCGCTGTGCCGCCAGAATGGCTTCGTCGTCGAATTCGTCAAACCAGCCGCCGGACTCCTGCACCGCCGACTGAGCCTGGTTCCAGGACTGCGGACGACCGATGCGTATGGCGGTGGCGACGGTCTCCGGATTTTCCACCGGTCCGCCGCGGAGGAATGGCGCCGCCCCGCGGGCCTGGTAACCCGCCATCACCGGGCGGCGCTCCACCTGGTTCTCCGCCACGTAGGGACACTGACCCTGACAGTGGGTGCAGGCGGCCGTCACCACGTTGCGGCCGCCCGCGGAACACTCGCTGTAGCCTATCCAGTGGGCGGTGATGTTGCCGGCATTACCCACGGGCAGGCAGTGATAATCCGGCGCCCTTCCCAGCGCCTCGACGATCTCGAAGGCGATGGTTTTCTGTCCCTGGATGCGAAACGGATTGATGGAGTTGACCACGGTCACCGGGGTCGTCTCGGCCATCTCGCGCACCAGCTGCATGCCGGCGTCGAAATTGCCCTGGATCTGGATCACTACCGCGCCGTGAATGCTCGCCTGCAGCAGTTTTCCGCGGGCAATTTTTCCCTCGGGAATCAGCACGAAGGCGGCAATGCCGGCCCGCGCGGCGTAAGCCGCCGCAGAGGCCGAGGTATTGCCGGTGGAGGCACAGATGATCGCCTTGCTGCCTACTTCCACCGCCTTGGTCACCGCCAGCGTCATGCCCCGGTCCTTGAACGAGCCGGTGGGATTGAGGCCCTCGAACTTGACGAAGATCTCCGCGTCGACGCCCTCGTCCCGGGGAAGATTCTGAAGCCGGATCAGCGGCGTATTGCCTTCGCACAGGCTCACCACCGGCGCACCGGGACCCACGGGCAGCCGCTGCCGGTAGCGTTCGATCAGGCCGCGGTAGCGCGAGTAGTCACTCATATCCACAACACACTGAGCCGCCAGTTCAATCGCCGTTCAGATGCTCGACGCGAATGCGCGTCACCGGCCCCAGCACGGCCTCGAGGGTGGAGAGCCTGGCGAGCGCTGCGTTCATCTGCCGTTCGCGCACCCGGTGAGTCAGCAGGATGAGCCGCGCGCGGACCGCCCCCGGGGGCGGCTCCGGCTGCACCACCGCCTCGATACTGATGCCGGCGTCCCCCAGGACAGTCGCGATCTCGCCCAGCACGCCGGGCCGATCGGCGGCATCCATATTGAGATAGTAAGCGGTCTCCGCCTCTTCCATGGCGAGCACCGGAACGTTGGAGATGGCGTCGGGCTGAAACGCCAGGTGCGGTACGCGGTTGTTGGGATCCGTGGTCAAGGCACGCACCACGTCCACCAGGTCGGCCACCACCGCCGAGGCGGTCGGCTCCGCGCCGGCGCCGGCGCCGTAATAGAGCGAGGGGCCCACGGCATCGCCCCGCACCAGCACCGCGTTCATGACCCCGTTGACGCTGGCGATGAGCCGGCGCCGTGGTATCAGCGTGGGATGCACGCGCATCTCGATACCCTCCGCGGTGCGCCTGGCGATCCCCAGATGCTTGATGCGATAGCCGAGCCGGTCCGCGTAGCCGATGTCCTCGGGCGTGATTCGAGAGATCCCTTCCGTGTAGGTCTTGTCGAACTGCAGCGGAATGCCGAAGGCGATTGAGGCGAGGATGGTGAGCTTATGCGCGGCGTCGACGCCTTCCACGTCGAAGGTGGGATCCGCCTCCGCGTAGCCCAGCCTCTGCGCGTCCGCCAGCACCTCGGCAAACGAGCGGGCCTCATCGCTCATGGCGGTGAGGATGAAGTTTCCGGTGCCGTTGATGATGCCCGCCAGCCACTCGATGCGATTGCCGGCGAGTCCCTCGCGGATCGCTTTGATGATGGGGATTCCCCCTGCGACGGCGGCTTCGAAGGCCACCATCACGCCCTGCTTGTGCGCCGCTTCGAAGATCTCGTTGCCGTTGAGCGCGATGAGCGCTTTGTTCGCGGTCACCACGTGCTTGTCGTTGGCGATGGCGCGCAGCACCAGATCCCGCGCCACGTCGTTGCCGCCGATAAGCTCAACGACGATGTCGATCTCGGGGTTGTCGACCACCTCCATGGGATTGGAGGTGAGACTGATGCCCTCGGTGGAACAGATTCGCCGCCTTTTGAGATCCCGCGCGCTCGCTTGAACGATCTGAATATCGCGACCCGCGCGGCGGGCGATTTCCTCGCCGTTTCGCGCCAGCACGTTGACGGTGCCGCCTCCCACGGTGCCGACACCCAGCAGGCCGATTTTCACCGGCTTCATGCGGAACGCTCCACGGCGGGCGACGTTCCGGAATCCCGCAGCATCCTGCGAATACCGCGCAGCGCCTGCCGCGTGCGGTGCTCGTTCTCAATCAGCGCGAAGCGCACGTGATCGTCACCATATTCGCCGAAACCGGTTCCGGGAGAGACCGCCACCCTGGCCTCGGCCAGCAGACGCTTGGAGAATTCCAGCGATCCTTCGGCTTTGAAGCCCTCCGGGATCCGGGCCCAGACGAACATGGTCGCGAGCGGTTTCTCCACCGGCCAGCCTGCTGCGTTCAGGCCGTCACAAAGCACGTCCCGGCGGCGGGCGTACGTATCGCGGATCTCTTCGACGCATTCCTGCGGACCTTCCAGCGCCTGGATCGCCGCCACCTGAACCGGGGTGAACACGCCGTAGTCGAGATAAGACTTGATCCGGGCCAACGCCGCGACGAGGTCCTTGTTTCCCACCATGAAGCCGACACGCCAGCCCGGCATGTTGTAGCTCTTGGAAAGCGAAAAGAATTCCACCGCGATGTCTTTTGCCCCTTCCACCTGCATGATGGACGGCGCCAGATAGCCGTCGAAGCAGAGATCGGCGTAGGCAAAATCGTGCACCACCCAGATGCCGTGCCTGCACGCGAGCGAAACCACTTTCTGGAAAAAATCGAGCTCCACACACTCGGTTGTCGGGTTGGCGGGAAAATTGAGTATCAGCATCTTCGGGCGCGGCCACGACTCGTGAATGGCCCGTTCGAGATTCTCGAAGTGATCCGTTCCGGGGATCCATTTGACGTGACGAATGTCGGCGCCGGCAATGACGGCGCCGTAGGGGTGCACGGGATAAGACGGATTGGGTACCAGCACCACGTCCCCCGGTCCGAGCGTCGCCAGAGCGAGATGCGCGAGCCCTTCCTTGGAGCCGATGGTGACGATAGCCTCGGAATCCGGGTCGAGGCTGACGCCGTGCCGGCGCCGGTACCAGCCGCAGATGGCGCGCCGGAGCCGCGGAATTCCCCTGGAGCTGGAGTAGCGGTGGGTGTCGTTTCGCCGGGCCACCTCTACCAGCTTGTCGACAACATGCGCCGGCGGCGGGCGCTCGGGATTGCCCATTCCGAAGTCGATGATATCCTCGCCGCGCGAGCGGGCCTCGGCCTTCAAATCGTTGACGATGTTGAAGACGTAGGGCGGAAGCCGCTCTATTCTCGGAAAATCCGCTTTCAATTCCTCATTACCTGAACAGCTGTTCGGAGCAAGACTGCAGCACGGGCTTAAATTGAGCGCCTGCATAGGGCGTCATCGCGGCGCTTCATGATT
Source organism: Gammaproteobacteria bacterium (assembly GCA_035471965.1). Classification (GTDB taxonomy): domain Bacteria; phylum Pseudomonadota; class Gammaproteobacteria; order HK1; family HK1; genus CAMYJH01. Next base: position 437 of record DATIPL010000889.1, on the reverse strand, counting down.
TCGCTGCGGCCGGCGCGCTCCATACCGCCCCTCCCCGCCGCCTCGCGACCCGGCAGCTACGGCACCGGAGCCATTCAGCCTATCCGTCCAGTTCCGCGATCCGCCGCTATACCCAGCCCTGGCTCCGTTCCCCATCAAGCGCGAGGGACCCTTCCCGTTGGAAGCGAATTCTACCGGCCCGTCGGTTTCCCGATTCCACCACGTTGCGCCGGGGAGAGGCCGCCGCCGACCGGACCGCTGAAATGCCTGTCTAACGGACAGTTACCCGAAAAACGGCGCGTGACAGTAACCAATGGGACATATCCGGTCAACGAACACCGACGTCCCCGCGGGGTCCTATGCTAAGGTTGGCACGATACGCCGTACGGTGCCTGAATCCTGCACCGATCGATCACTCATCATACACAAAGTCAGGAGCTTAGCCCGAGATCACCATG
>DATIPL010000888.1:0-2908 GCA_035471965.1 Gammaproteobacteria bacterium | reverse complement strand
GAGTCGAGTGCCGTATGAGAATCATGGCGGAAAATCTCACGACGCCGGCGAGGAAAGCGCTGACCCCGATTCTCGCCGAATTGACTCTGGATCTATAGCCTGAGCTCACGCACCCTCGGCGCGGGTCGCTCCAGCGAGATTTTCCATCATACTCCGATACGCGGATTCCAGCCGATTGCAGAATCCCTCCCCGTCCACCAGGCTCGATGACGACAGGATCGGCCTGAGCTCCGAGTGGAATTTTTGAAGGCGCTGGCGATCCGACGCCAGGGCTACGGATTTCTGCACGTATTCCTCTGAAGAGGCCGCAGCCAGTTCATCGAGGCCGCACTGGCGCAACAGGCTGAGACCCACGCGCGACTGATGGGTGTCCCCATAGAGGGTCACGACCGGGACGCCCATCCACAAGGCTTCGCAGGTCGTGGTGGTGCCGTTATAGGGAAATGTATCCAGCGCCAGGTCGATCTCGTTCTAAGAGCGGAGATGCTCGTGCAGAGTGCCCGCCCAGGGGAACATGGAAATACGACCCGGATCGACGCCGCGCCGCTCGAAGCCGTCGGCTACACGCGCTTGCGCCGCCGCGTCGACCAGCTGGCGCGCCTTCAGGTGCAGTCGCGAATCCGCAACCTGGCGCAGTATGGCCGCCCACAAATCCATGGTCAGAGGGGACGTCTTGTTGAAATTGTTGAACGAACCGAAAGTGACGAACCCCCGTGACAGACTCGGGGCATCCGAAGGCGTGGGAATCTCGCCGGAAGCGGGTGGGCGATAGCAGAGAAACCCTCGCGGCAGCCTCATCAGCTTCTCGCTGGCGTACGAATCCGGCCGCCCCTGCGGATCGGCAACCTCGTCGGTTAGACGAAAATCCACCGTATCGAGACCGGTGGTGTCGGGATAGCCCAGATAAGTCACCTGCACCGGAGCAAGTCGGAGGGACATAATCAGCATCTGCCTGAAAGAGGTGTGACCGGCCAGATCGACCAGCACGTCGATTTTATCCTCCAGGATCTGATCGGCGATGGCTTCCACCCCGAGCGCGGATACATTACGCCAGGATTCGACCTTGTCCGCGATGCGCCGGGTCACGCGGTCGCCGCTGTATACGTCGGCATAGGCGAATACGTGGAAACGTGATCGATCGTGATGTTCCAGCACCGGCTCGATGAAAAAAGCCACTGAATGACGCTTGAAATCGGGGGACAAGTAACCCACCCTCAGTCGTGCCCCGACATCCCGTTGGTAATCAGGTCGTGCCTGGAGCGTGTCCCGGCGAAGCGCGTGCCGCCTGGCCCATTCGCGATGCGCTTTGTATACGTCGCCGGGAGAGACGTCCTGCCGATAGTGAAGGCTGAGCAGAAAGTCGGATCGGGCCGCCACATGGTCAGGAGCAATCTCCAGACAACGACGGTACGCATCTCTTCCTTCTTCCACTTGCCCGAGTTCATTGAGGGCGTTGCCCAGATTGTGCCAGGCGGCTGACTGAGCGGGATCAAGCTGAAGCGCTTTACGGTAACAATCCACTGCCTCCGAAAGCCGCCCGCATTTTTGCAGCGACAGGCCGAGATTACTTTGAAGCGCGGAAGACTCCGGTGCGACTTCTGTCCCACGCCGAAAATATTGGATTGAGCGCGACAGGTCTCCGTGGCGAGCAAAAGCTATCCCCAAATCCAGAAGCAGCTGCGCCGAACGAGGATTCTCTTCGAGGGATTGAAGCAGTCGGGCAAGCTCCTGCTCGACCTGGCTCAGCTCAGCCGGCACGTGCTCGTGGATGTGCGCGTCGTCATAGCGGACGGGACGACGGTGCCGGAGCCAATCCCGGAAGGCGGCGATCCAGAACCTGATCATTTCCGGCGCCCCGTCGCGCTCACGGAGTGCTTCGAGCCGAGCAGCCCGGATGCGGAAAATGGACGGGAATTTATCGTCACGCGAACGGAAGCGGTGGGCGATTCAACAATGGTATCGGGTCACATCGTCGTCCACGAGTCGAAATCAGTGGGCGGCCGGCCGGAGCAGGGCGGTAGCGCGGTGTCTCAGCCATCATCAGCAAGAATAGCGCAAGCTCTTCTGAACCGTTGGGCAATCGCTGCCGCGGTTAAGAGCGCGGAAAGCGCGCCGAAACCGGAGCGCCGGTGGCACTTCGCAGGCGGCCGAACGCCGCGCCAGGGAGAGCGCGGCTGGCTTTCGCGCGAAGCGGGACCGCGAAGCGCGAAAGTCCCACACAGGGAACAGATAGTGTGGGGGCTCCCATGCGGGCGGCAAGAAAAAGCCCCCGGCGTTCGGAAACGACGGGGGCTTTGAATTAAAGCCTGGCGGTGACCTACTTTCGCATGGGAGCCCCCACACTATCATCGGCGCTGAGCAGTTTCACTTCCGAGTTCGGAATGGTGTCGGGTGGTTCCCGCTCGCTATTGCCGCCAGACAAACCGGCTCGTAGAGCCACCCCGGACTTGATCCGGGGTCCAGCCTACAAAAATCTTCATCGAAGCGACTCAAGCCATCCCGGTCTCGACCCGGGACCCGCTTCATTATTCGAGCGAGACGACCCGTGTCGTCTCACTCTTCGCTCTTCAAAATTCAGAAAGTCGCTCAAGGCGCCAGGGAGTATTGCTTATCAAACCCAGCGCTCGAAACCGCTTGGGTGTTATATGGTCAAGCCTCACGGTCAATTAGTACTGGTTAGCTGCACGCATTACTGCGCTTCCACACCCAGCCTATCAACGTCGTAGTCTTCGACGGACCTTCAGGGACCTCGAGGGTCCAGGGAGACCTCATCTTGGGGTGGGCTTCCCGCTTAGATGCTTTCAGCGGTTATCCCGTCCGTACTTAGCTACCCGGCGGTGCCACTGGCGTGACAACCGGAACACCAGAGGTACGTCCACTCCGGTCCTCTCGTACTAGGAGCAGCTCC
>DATIPL010000887.1:0-3246 GCA_035471965.1 Gammaproteobacteria bacterium | reverse complement strand
GCCCTCAGTCTCGCGGTCTCGGGCTGGGCTCAAGAATCCGGAATGCAGTTGAGCACGAATCCTTTCCTCCGGCCCGTTCTGAGCCCCGGCGCGCCGGAACCCACCGATGCATCCGGACCGGTACGCTCGACGGCGCCCCCTTCCAATCTGAGATTCACGTTAGCGGCGGGCCCGGACTCCCTCGTCAACGTGGACGGAAGAACGCTTCGCATCGGCGAGGAGATCAACGGCTACCGCCTCGAGGCAGTGAGAGCCGACTCCGCGGTTTTCAGAAATGGCGACGAATTGATTGAGCTCGAGATCAAGCCCAGCGAAATAGGGAAACGAAAGTGATTGAAGCCCGGTGCCATCACAATCGGAGCTTGCTTGCGGGCATGCTCGTCGGCGCACTGCTCGGCCTCGGCGCAATGGAGCACGTTTCCGCGCAGACGGTGACGGGAGAGCTCGAAATACCGCCCAGTGAAGGCACCCCCGGCCGGATTTCCCTCGCCGTGGACAACGTTGAAATCACCGAGGTCATGAACCTGCTCTCGCGAAAGGAGCGGACCAACATCCTGTTGTCCTCCGATGTCAGCGGCACGGTTTCCATCAACCTTTTCGACATGACTCTGGACGAAGCGATACGCGCCATCGCGACGGCGGGCGGCTTCGAGGTCGAAGTGGTGGACGGCGTGTACTTCGTTCGCAAGCCGCCGGCGGAGATCGCGGCCAAAAAGCGCCTTCCACCAATCACGCTGCGGAGCTTCAAGATCCAGTATTCGCCGGTCGACGTCGTCGAAAGCGTGCTGCAGGAATATCTATCCGAGCGCGGCAGGATCAAGGCGCTCCCCGGGAGGCAGCTTCTGCTGGTCGCGGACGAGCCGGAGTACGTCGCGCGCATCGCCAGGCTGCTCGAGGAAGTGGACCGCCGTCCCAGACAGATTCTCATCGAAGCCCAGATCCTGGAAATCACGCTGGACGAGACCGAGACCTTCGGCGTCGACTGGGCAAGGCTGTTTCAAACGGGCGGAGGCACGGGCGCTTTCGGCACGCGGGGCCTGTCGGTGCCGGGAGCTACGGGATTCTTCTTCGAGCTTTTGCGGCCGGACATCGAGGTGTTTCTGGATACGCTGCGCGCGCGGGGGCGGGTTCGCACGCTGTCGACGCCGCGGCTGATGGCAATCGAAAACCAGGAAGCCAGCGTCATTGTGGGCGATCGGCAGGGATTCAAGCTGACCACGACCATCAATCAGGTGACCACGGAAAGCATCGAGTTCCTCGAGTCCGGCGTCATCCTCCGGGTCACGCCGGCGGTAGACGACAAGGGCCGGGTGAAGCTCGAGATTCATCCCGAGGTGAGCACCGGAACCGTTTCCGACGGCATTCCCTCTCAGACCACGACCGAGGTCACGACCCACGTACTGGTGCCGGATGGGAATACCGTATTCATCGCCGGGCTGATCCGTAACACCCTCACCGAGACGCGGGACGGCGTTCCCCTCCTCGGGGATATTCCCGGTCTTGGTCTCTTGTTCTCGCGGCAGGAACGAATCAGCGTGAATACCGAAACGGTGGTGCTGATCACGCCGCGTATTGTCGGAGACGATTTCAGTCGACGCGTCGCCGAAGCAGCGGATCCGGAACCGGAAATTAACCTGGTGCGGGAACAGGATCAGATTCTCGAAGACAAGACCTCCCGGATCGATGCAGACCTCGGAGAGCCCACGGTGCGGCGCCGATTGCCCGACCGCGCGGGGCAACGCTAGCATGACCGCAGAAATCGAACCACGACGAAGCATCGGACGCATCCCCCGCGGTGTGAACACACCACCCGTGGAATGCCGTCAGAGGCGGAGCCGGGCCTGATCCATGGCCAAGATCCTCGTCGTCGATGATGTCTTCCCGACCAGGAAGTTGTTCGCGATGCGTCTGGAGCGGGAGGGTTTCGAGGTCATCGTCGCCGAGAACGGGGCCGAGGCAGTGAAACTGGCGATTTCGGAGCTTCCCGGCCTGATCCTCATGGACATGGGACTTCCGATCAAGGACGGCTGGACCGCAACACAGGAGATCCGCGCTCACTACGCCACCCGGGGTATTCCCATCATCGCGTTCACCAATCATAACGGAGAAGAGCAGGTTCGCCGCTGCCTGGAAGTCGGCTGCAATTCGGTGCAGCCGAAATCGCTCCCTTTCCCGCGTCTAAGCGCGCTGATCAAGGAAACCATGGGCGAGGAGCCGGAGTAATGTCGGTGCGCCCCGCCAGCGAGAAACCACAACTGCCGCGTCGCGCGTTATTCGTGACCTTGCAGCACGAGCTGCGCAGTCCGGTCCTCAACATCATCGGGTATACCCGGGTACTGCGCGACGAGAGCGCGAGTGAGTACGAAAACGACCTCGGCGAAATACTGAAGGCCAGCTACGGACTGCTCGAGCTTGTCGACTATTTTCTGGAGAATCCGGCCGAAATCGAATCGAAGACCGCTCCGGAAGACGGGGTGGACACCTTGGCGAGATTTCGACACGACCTGTGCGGCCCGGTGAACATTATCCGCGGATATGCCGAGTTTCTGCTGGAAGTGGCGGGCACGCGCGCGGATACGCGCGTCGAGAGGGACCTACGCCGTATATATCGCCTCACCGACAACATGCTGAGCATCGTCAGCCGGTTCACCTACGAGGTCGCGACGGACAACGACAGGGAAAATTCGGCCGAAGTGATTCATCCCGAGCTCAGACTCGTGACCCAGGCGCTGCGCACCCTGGAAGGCCTCGATGTGAGCCCGGAGGTGCGGGCTACGCCGGCCCGCGTTCTGGTCGTGGATGACAACGAGCAAAGCCGCGACCTGGTCTGTCGGCAGTTGATTAAACAGGGGCATGACGTAAGCGTGGCGGAGCACGGGCGCAAAGCGCTCGACATGCTTCGAAGCGACTATTTCGACATCGTGCTCCTGGACATCATCATGCCCGAGGTCAACGGCTATCAGGTGCTTGTGGAAATGAAGAAAGACAAGCAGCTGCGCCTCATTCCGGTAATCATAATCTCCACTCTCGATGAGGTCGACAGCGTGGTGCGATGCATCGAGCTGGGCGCCGACGAGTACCTTCCCAAATTATTCAATCCGGCCCTGCTGCGAGCGCGCCTTGCCGCCTCGCTCGAGAAGAAGCGGCTTCGCGATCGAGAGCAGCATTACCTGGAACAAATTCGAATCGAACGTGAACGTTCCGAACGACTGCTGCTCGACGTGCTTCCCAACGCCATCGTCGAAC
>DATIPL010000886.1:0-2579 GCA_035471965.1 Gammaproteobacteria bacterium | reverse complement strand
GCTCGTCGGCTTTACGCACCAGCGTGTTGAAGGCGGTTCCGATCTCGGCCTGACCCGCGGTCGCCACCTCGTGGTGATGTACCTCTACGGTCAGTCCCATTTCTTCCATCGCCAGGCACATGGCCGAACGGATGTCGTGCTGAGAATCCACTGGAGGAACGGGGAAATAGCCGCCCTTGGGACCCGGACGGTGGCCCATGTTTCCGTCGTCATAAACGCGTTCGGTATTCCACGCCGCTTCCTCCGAGTCGATACGGTAGGAAGCGCCCCTCATTTCGGCGCTCCAGCGCACGTCGTCGAAGACGAAGAACTCCGGCTCCGGCCCGAAATAAGCGGTGTCTGCGATACCGGTGGATTTGAGATAAGCCTCCGCGCGTTTGGCCAGTGAACGCGGGTCGCGGCCGTAGCCCTCGCCGGTGGCGGGCTCGACCACGTCGCAGCGCACGTTGACGGTGGGCTCGTCGGAAAACGGATCGAGTACAGCGGATGTGGAGTCGGGCATCAGAATCATGTCGGATTCCTGGATGCCTTTCCATCCGGCGATGGACGAGCCGTCGAACATCTTTCCGTCTTCGAAGAACTCGGCGTCGATTTTGCTCGCGGGCACGGTCATGTGCATTTCCTTGCCGCGGGTGTCCGTGAATCGGAGGTCGAAAAACTTGACCTCCTTATCCCTGATCAGACTCAAGACGTCTTCTGCGGACATTTCTTTACCTCCACTGTCGGGTCCGTTTGCGTATCCGAAAACTCTGAGAAATCCTTCCCTGGACTTTTCAGAACCGGCACAGCGAAAAGCGTGATTTTCGCTCTGCACGCGTTTTCAGCGCGTTGCCGCTGCCGAAAACGGCGACACCTCCCTGTGCCGAAGGGGCCTCTGAAAAGATCGCAGCCTCCCTCTATCGCGCCGTTGCTCCCGGCGATGATGACGGGTCGCGAAGCAGAAAGCGTGCCATAGTCGCCTGCCGGCGGATCGCGGCTCGCGCGCCTGCGCCTTGCGGGCCGGAACGATGCCCCGGCTCGCCGCCCCGGAGCCGCGCCCCGGCACCGGGGCCCCGGGAATCAGTAACTTCTCGCTGCTCCGTGGGGGCCATTCGGAGTAGAGATCGACAGCGAGCGAATAGCCTCAGCGCCGTGTTTGCCGTCGTCGGCTCGGTGTGCCCCGTCAACGCGGAGACCATTATGCACTATTCTTGCGCATGCCCAGGGCTTCCGCACCATCCTGGTGCGAAAGACCGAACAGCAGCCGAACGTCGGCCACGTCGGGCTCGTCGGCCACGGCGTCGCGGAAGGCCGCCGTCAGGCGATCGGCGCTCGTCGGGTCCGGCGCCAGTGATACCGGAAGCTCAACCTCCACGTGCACCTTGCCATGCAGATAATGCAGCGTCACCCGGCGGATCTCGGCGGCCGCATCCAGATGACGCCAGCGGGCCTGCAAACGTTCGAGGATCTGCCGCCTGAGATCCAGGTGCTCCGAGGGTGCGGCCGTTTCGTCGTCCTCGGGGTCGATGTGCACCATCACGTCCTCGACGTCGTCGATTCTGCGAATCAGGCGGCTGCGAACGTTCTCGCTGATATGGTGTCCCTCGGAAACGCTCAATGTGGGATCCTCGAGGATGATGTGTACGTCCACAAGCGCTTTTCCGCCCATTCTGCGCGTTCGCAGCTCGTGAAGGTCTCTCACCCCACCAACGGACATGATGGTCGAGCGAATGTCTTCCAGCTCGTCCGGTTCGAGGCCGGTATCCACCAGCTCGCGCAGGCTGGACCAGGAAAGGTCGTAACCGATCTTGGCAATCATGGCCGCCACCAGCAGGGCGGCAATGGCGTCCAGGTACTCGAAACCGAACTGTGCACCGCCCAAGCCGATGATGACGACGATCGAAGACAGCGCGTCGCTTCGGCTGTGCCAGGCATTGGCGCGCAGGAGGTTGGATTTGAGCTTTCGCGCGTAGCGCATGGTGTAGCGGTAAATCCATTCCTTGGAGGCGACGGAGACGAACGCGATGGCAAGACCCCATGCCGCGGGCACCACCAATCCCTCGGGCGATAGAAGCTTTCGTATGGCGTCGGCGGCGACTCCGATGCCAATCAGCCCGAGCAGGATCCCGAGACCCACCGTGGCCGCGGTCTCGATTCGCGCGTGACCGTACGGGTGGTCCTCGTCCGCCTCGACGTTGGCGTGCTTGGCGGCGAAGAGCACCAGCACGTCGGTAGCGAGATCAGACAGCGAGTGAAAGCCGTCGGCGATGAGCGCCTGGGAATGTCCGAAGAAACCACCGATGATTTTCGCGATGCCCAGAGACAGGTCCAGAGCCGACCCGATCAACGTCACGCGGCGGGTCTCCCGGTAGCGCGATTCATTGCTGATCGGGGCTTCGGCGGCTGACGCGCTCGACTCGGATCTCATGGATTCGGCCCTTCTGCGCCGCCCACCCTGACGGTGATGACAAGCTCGTCGTCACCGTCCTCGATCTCCACCAGCTGGTGACCGTTGATCCGGCACCAGGCGGGCACGTCGCTGCGGGCGCCCGGATCGGTGCAATGCAGCTCAATCAGGACGCCGCTTGGCTTCCCGGAGA
>DATIPL010000885.1:0-3534 GCA_035471965.1 Gammaproteobacteria bacterium | reverse complement strand
TTGATCTCCTCCCCACGACGGATCGCCATACCGCGAGCGAAATTTTCAATCAGACCGTCGTGAACGATGCCCCATATACCCTGGGTGTCGCTGGGTCGCACGGTGCGTACGTAGAACACCGAGTCCGGCGACAGCGCACGCTGTTCGCGCAGCAGTTCGGCAATGGTCGCCGCTTCCAGCCGGTAGGGCTTGCGGATGATGGTGAGGGTTTCCCCGGCCTCGACGGTGGGATCCTCGAGCAGCTCTTCAGGGGTGGTGATGACGAAATATTCCACGTCCTTGACGATGGCAATCTCCGCATCCGGGTCCTGCCGGTACTGCTCCAGAAGGGCCCGAGCCGTGGATTCGCGGACGTCACCGCCCTCGAGGATTTTGATCTTGCGGTCGAGGTCGCCTTCGGCTTCCGCGATCACCTTTTCCGGCGTGGTGATTTCGATCTGCTCCGCCTTCTTTACCACCGTGATGGGGGTGTTCGGCGAAAGGTCGGGGTCGTTGGCGAGATTCTCGCGGGTGATTTCCTCGGTCACGCCCTCGGGCAGGAGCGAGAGCAACTGATCCTTGGAAACGAAATGGTCGGCCTTCTCCACCGCCACCGGGTCGGCATTCGGCTCGGTGAGCTTGGAAATGTATGTCTCCGCTTCCTGGTCCAGTGACTGGGGCTGCTCGCTTGCGGTCTCCCGGCCGTCGGCAGACTCCGCCTCGGTTTGCGCCGAATTCGGCTCGGGCCCGCCGGGCAGCGGTTCGTCACCAAACAGGAAATACACCCCGACCAGGACGAGGACGATGATGGTGATGGTTATCAGCGGGCCGCGCATGTGGGTCAACCTCCTGGCCTGCGGGGCGCACGCGGCGCCGCGTCGCGGCTGCGTTCAGTGAATGGCCGGCAACTGGCGCCGGGCTGTCACGGATGCTGCAGAGCAGGCCCTATAATAACGCAGCCACGCCTTGAGATTTTAGCGCCGCAGAGGGGGTTCCGAGCCATGGTCGATACCAGGGAGATGCGCACACGTGTCAAAACCGCCGAGCTTTGCGATGAGTTCGAGGAAGCGCTGCAGATCGCCGAGCCTCTTTTGACGGATTTTGGTGGCCGGCGGGCCTTTCACGGGCCCATCAGCACGGTGAAGGTGTTCGAGGACAACTCCCTGGTGCGCGACGCCCTGGAATCTCCGGGCAAGGGCCGCGTGCTCGTGGTTGACGGCGGCGGCTCGCGCAGATGCGCGCTGCTGGGGGAAATGATGGCCCGCATCGCCGAGGACAGCGGCTGGGCCGGAATCGTCGTCTACGGCTGCATTCGCGACAAGGCGGAGATTGGCAAGATGTCCATCGGCCTCAAGGCGCTCGCCACCAACCCCCGAAGGAGCATCAAACGCGGAGAAGGCCAGTGGGAAGTTCCGGTGAGCTTCGCCGGCGTCACCTTCCGCCCCGGAGAATATCTCTACTCCGACGAAGACGGCATCGTCATCGCCGCGAAGGCGCTGCACGTCTGAATCAGCCTGGAGGCGCGCGACCTCGGCTCACAGTCGCCGGTCGAGCGGATCAGGCTCGTCGCGCCAGTATTCCGGCGTGCCGTTCAATCTCGCCAGCCGGCGGCTGCCGAAGCCGTCCATATAGATGCCGAAGCTGTCCGCCGCCTGCTCGCGAAGGTAGCGCTGGAGCATGGAACGGGTCTGAAGAAGGGCGAAATCACCCCAGGGGATCCGCGCCGGGTCGAAAAGCCGCGCCTCCGGATCGCCGCCCTGGTGCACAGGCGCGGTCAGCGAGCCGCGGTAGAAAATGTGCGCTTCGCCGCTTTCGGGCACGTCGTAGACCGAAAAAAGAAAATTGAGCTCGGAGGCGACGTTCATACGCTTGAGAAGTCGAAGCAACCCCCGGTGACCATCGCGTCCATCTTCGATCAGGCTCGTGGTCGGCAGCATCCATGGGGAGTCTCCATTGCGGCGGCAGAGCAGCACCCGTTCCCGTTCGTTGACGATACAGCCGAAAACCGTATTGGCGCGTTTCTGATCCACGGCCTCATGGATAAGGCCAAAGCTCAAGTAGTTGCCCTGGCAATAGCCGAGCGGCCGGCCGCCAGAGGCGCAGAAGTCAACCACTTCGCCGATGAGCACCACGTGATCACCGGCCTCGACGCGCCGGCGCGTGCGGCAATCAAACCAGGCGATGCCTTCCTTCAGTCGCGGCGCGCCCGTGCCGCCCGGCAGCCATCCCACGGACTGAAATTTCTCCGCGGATTTCGAGGCGAACAGTTGCGATACTGGTTTTTGATGCTCGGCGAGAATGTTGATGCCAAACCCTTCGGTGCCCAGGAAAGCGTAAACGCTAGCCGCGGTTTTCGCGACACAGACGAGCACCAGCGGCGGATCGAGGGAAACGGAGGTAAACGAATTCGCGGTAAAACCCCGTGGCCGTCCGATCTGATCGACGCAGGTGACCACGGTGACGCCGGTCAAAAACGTGCCCAGGGCGCGGCGCAGCTCCCGGGTGTCGATGGGCCCGTCGGACGACGGTGACGTTTGATTCATCCTCATGCTCCCGTGCTCGTTCATCGCATGACGAAGGGATCGGCCATGGGCGTGGACGAGGTGTTGATCCACACCGACTTGGTGCGGGTGTACTCGTGGACGGCATCGAGTCCCGCTTCCCGCCCGTAGCCGCTCTGGCCGAAGCCGCCGAAGGGCGCAATGGGCGAAATCGCTCGGTAGGTGTTGACCCACACGATACCCGATCGAATGCGCTTGCTCACCCTGAGCGCCCGGCCCACGTCCTTGGTGAACACGCCGGCGCCCAAACCGAAGCGGGTGTCGTTGGCGAAGGCCACCGCCTCGTCCTCGTCGCTGAAGCTGAGCGCGCTCATCACCGGGCCGAACATCTCTTCCTGTACCGTCTTCACCGTCTGATCGGGACAGGCGAGGATCGTCGGCTCGAAATAAAAGCCCCGCTTCAAGCTTTCCGGCTGCCGGCCGCCGGTGAGCAGCGTTGCGCCCTGGGCCACGGTCTCGGCAACGGAAGACGCTATGTGCTCCAGCTGGCGCTTCGTCGCCAGCGGGCCCATGTCGGTGTTCTCATTCAGCGGATCGCCGATGCGGATGGTCTTCGCCCGTTCCACCAGGCGCTCGAGGATCTGTTCCCGCACGCGCTCATGTAAAAACACCCGCGAACCGGCCACGCAGCTCTGGCCGGTGGCACCGAAGTTGCCCGCAATGAGCCCGTTGATCGCGCCGCCGATGTCGGCGTCGTCGAACACCACAATCGGAGACTTGCCGCCGAGCTCGAGCGAGGTGACGGCGAAGTTGTTGGCGGTGTTCTCCACCACCCGCCTGGCCGTCGCGGGCCCGCCGGTGAACGCCACGCGGCCCACGTCCGGATGCGAGGTGAGGGCCCGCCCGCAGGGCTTGCCGAAGCCGGTGACGACGTTCACCACCCCCGGCGGAAATCCCGCCGCCTCGATCAGCTTGGCGAACTCCAGCATCGGCGCCGGCGCGTCCTCGGAGGCTTTGAGCACCACGGTGTTACCGGCGGCGATGCTGGAGTTCG
>DATIPL010000884.1:0-2532 GCA_035471965.1 Gammaproteobacteria bacterium | reverse complement strand
CCACCAGGGACTGAACGATCTCCGAAATGCGCCGCGTCTGCTCCATGATCTGCCGACTGGTGATTCGCGCCTCTTCATCGCCCGTCTCCGTCTCGAGGTTTTGCGCCAGGCAGGCAATGCTGGTCACCGGGTTGCCGATCTCGTGGGCGACACCGGCGGCCAGTCGTCCGATGGAGGCCAGCCGCTCGCTGTGAGCGAGCTCGGATTCCAGCGACTGCACCGCGGTGCGGTCCTCAACCAGAATGACGACGCCGCCGGACTGCTCCGCGTCGGCGGGATATTCGATGGCGGCCTTGTGCAGATTGAAAGAACGGGAGCGGCCATCCAGCCGGGCTTCCACCTTGTGCAGGTGCGGCTGTTCCGAATTCAGGCACTGGCGGAAGAGATCCGACCAGGGAGGGGGAAGCCGATCGATGGTCACGCCCCAGGCGTGACGGCGCTTGACTCCCGACATTCTCGTCATCGCCTGATTCCAGGTGACTACGCGCCCGTCGGGGCCCAGCGCGCAGACGCCGAGCGGAAGATCGCTCAACACCTGCTGGTGATAACGGCGAAGGTTATCGAGCTCGGCAGCTACGCCTTCGAGCCGCGTCTGTGAATCCTCGAGTCGTTCTTCTATGAAGCGGATGTTGTCCGCCAGCGCGCTTCTTGCACTGCTGTCCATCTGCAGTCGATCGTCGACAATCATGCGCGCCAGCAACGGACCCATCAGGCCGGACAGGTTACGCTCGATACGCTCCCTGAGGCGCCGGAGCTCGGACGGATCTTTCTCATCGAAATTCATCTCCAGATCGTTCAAGGCCTGACCGACCTCGAAATCCGCCGCTTCGCTGCCGAGAATTCGGCTGAGCTGCTCCTTGAACTGGGCCGGAGAGGACGCGGTCAGCAGGGTTCCGGTGGGAATGGCGAAAGGTGAAAGCCGGCAGGCGTCAGCCGCCTCGCGTTCCTCGCTGGATGGCCGGGTCAGCAGCGAAACACCGAAGAACAGCAGGATGTTCAGCCCCAGGGAGCAGAAGGTCGCGAATGTCCAGGGATCCATGCTTGCCGGCGGCTGCAGCGAAAGCTGTTCGATAGGCCGATGAAGTATTCCCGAGCGCTCGAGCAGAGGGAGCATGAGCGTCGTCGCCCAGATGGTTATGCCGCCGATAAGCCCGGCAACGAATCCCGCGCGCGTCGCTCTGGACCAGTAGAGCAGACCCACGATTCCGGGCAGAAACTGCGCCACCGCAACGAACGATATGAGCCCGAGCTGTACCAGCCCCTGGTTACGCTCCAGCACCAGATAGAAACCATAGCCGGCGAGAATGATGACGCAGATGAGCGTGCGCCGGCCCCACAGCAACAGCTTGTAGATGTTTCTGCCCGTGGCCGGATAGCGTGCAGGCAGCAGAAGGTGATTGAGGCACATGTTGGCAAGCGCCAGCGTGGTCACGATCATCATTGCGCTCGCGGCGGACACGCCGCCGATGAATGCGAACAGCGTTAGCGCGCGCATTTCACTGACCAGGGTGATGCCCAGAACGAAAAAGTCCGGGCTGGTGGCTGGCTTCAGGACCATGCCGGCCCACAGGATCACCGGGATAAACAGGTTCATCAGCAGCAGGAACAAGGGAAACGCCCAGGACGCGGTGTAGATCGTGCGATCGTCGATGTTCTCGGTGAACGCCATGTGAAACTGCCGCGGCAGCAGGAACGCGGCGCAGAACGAAAGCAGCATCAAGGTGGTCCACGGGCCTTCGCGGACCGGGCGATACAGCGCTTCGAGGGCTTCCGGATGCAGGGCGACCCAGTCGTTGAGGCCTCCCGCGCCGCCGAAAACGCCGAACATCGCGAACAGCCCGACCGCACAAAGCGCCAGCAGCTTGACTACGGATTCGAACGCAATGGCGACGACCAGCCCTTCGTGCTTTTCCCGCGGCGTGATGTGCCGCGCACCGAAAAGTATCGCGAACAGGATGAGAATGATGCAAAAGCCCAAAGCCAGCAGCTGGGGAGGCGCCTCCTGGGTGAGAATGCTGACGGATTCGGTGACCGCGAGGATCTGCAAGGCAATGTAGGGAAAGGTGCCCGCCAGCATGAACAGGGTCACCAGCACGCCCGCCGTCTGGCTGCGGTAGCGGAACACCAGCAGATCGGCGAGCGAGGTCAGCTGATAGTCACGAACGATCTTCAGTATCGGCGCAAGCAAAAGCGGCACCAGAAGAAAGGCGAGGGTGACGCCGAGATAAATACTGAGAAAATTGAAGCCCTGAGTCTGGGCGAAGCCGACGCTTCCATAAAACGACCAGGTGGTGGCGTAGACGCCGAGTGAAAGGGCATAGGTCAGCGGATGGCGAGCGATGCGTTGTGAAATCCAGCCCTGCTCGGTTGCATAGGCGATGAAAAACAGGATCAGCAGATAGATGACCCCGGCCAGAAACAGCTGCCCCAGCTCAAAGCTCATGCCGACGCCTCAGGCGCTGAGCCAGCGCCGTCAGAAAGATCACGCCCAGCCACAGCAGATAGGGCAGATACCACGGGACGCCGGGAAGA
>DATIPL010000883.1:0-3610 GCA_035471965.1 Gammaproteobacteria bacterium | reverse complement strand
CGGAATGGGATACGTACGACGCTGCCGAGAAGCAAAGACGCATCGCCGCGTTCAATGCGGGTTCACCCGGTTTCGGGTTGTCGGCCTGCGAGTATCTGGCTTCCCGCAAGATTATTCTCTGGGGTTCCGACACCTTCGGATCCGAGGCCGTGGGTCCCGGTTTCGGCGGCGAGACCGCGCAGCCTTTCGAGTGCCATATCACGATGATGACCAAACGCGGGATTTGGAACATCGAGAACCTGGATTTATCGCAGCTCGTTGCCGATAAGGCGTACGAGTTCCTGTTCGTCTGGTCACCGCTCAAGATGAAGGGCGCAACGGGATCGCCCGGCAACCCGGTGGCGCTTTATTGATCGGCAGAAATTAAACCGCGTAACCCGTCAATCCCGCCGCAAGCTCGAACACGGCCGGTCAGACCGCCCTTGGCTGACCGCCGTTCAGCCTGCGCATGATCCATTGCATGACATAGCCTCGGGGTTCGTCGTCGCCGCTGATCAAATACTTGAGCGTATACTCATTGTGCAAGGTCGCCTCGAGCAGATGCAGGTCCTTGTCACCGCCGCAGAGCAGGATTTCATCGCCACTGCGGATTCTGTAGAACTGGTCCGGCATCACCCGTATCTCTTTGCCCGATCGCACTACCAGTGCGACACAGGCGAGGCGCCGTTCGCGCTCGGCCGGGTCTCTGAATACATCCCGGAGCGAAACGGAGCCTTCGTTTTCAATGACCTGCAGGATTGCGGGCGCAGAACGCTTGTCGATGTTAACGGTCCACAGCCGCGGCACGGTATCGCTGCCCACGTTCTCCCGCAGCTCGTCGAATACGTGCCGCAGGAAACCGTCGTCACCGTCGATGCGCGACGCGCGGACGCGTTCGAAAAAAGGCTTGAGCAGCGGCGCAATCAGCTCGAACAGCACGCGGCGTGCGCTCACCAGGTTCGGTTGCATGATGAGTTGAGCGCCGGCCACGCTGAACAGGCGCTCATTCATGTGAAGCTCCTGGCGCACGATCATGAAGATTTTCGGATTCAGCGTCCTTGCGTTCAGCAGGATGCTCAAGTTATAGGCGTCGTCGTCGGTGCCGGCGACAATGCCCGTGGCTTGCGCGATACCCGCCTCGCGCAGCGCCGTCTGGCTGGCGCGGGAGCGGACGAAGTTGGGAGGGATGTCGTCGCTCTCGCCGATTTCCGGGTCGATGATGGCGGTCTCGATGCGGAGATTCTCCAGCGCCTCGTGAATGCGCCTTCCCATGCGGCCGTATCCGCAGAGTATCCACTTGCCTCTGGGGAGCCTGGGCACGGCGTCGAGGTCGGCGCCCTTGTCCCCCACCAGCCAGCGGTTGAGCACGTAGATGGCCGGGTTGTCGATGGTGGCGCCCAGGTACCGCCCGTAGGTTTGGAACGGATCGACGATGTGCACGTCGCTGCCGAGCGTCGCGATGGCTTCCTCGTGCAGCACCGAGGTCGATTGCGTAATCACCTGGACGGAGGGATTCAAGAGCCTGGCGGAAACCGCAATCTTCAGGTTGACCTCTTCATCGCTCGTGAGTGCAACGATGGCCTTGCAGTTTGGCGAAAGCAGGCCAGCGTCGGTAAGAACCGCGGGAACCCGTGCGTTGGCGCATATCCCGGGCATGGCGACGCGGTAGTCGCGAAGCTGAAGCGCGTTGATACGGTCGATATCCTTGTCGATGATCACCGCGGTCATGCCCGCGTCGCTCAGTCCCCGCGCCAGCAGGCTTCCCGTATTTCCGAATCCGCAAAGGATAACGAAGGGCTCATGGATCCGCGCCACGAACTTCGCAAAGCGACGTTCCGCCAGGGCATAGCGGAAATGCGGGTTCTGCAGCAGGCGTATGATGGAGCCCACGGCGTACAGCCATGCCACCACGCCGGCATAAAGAGAAATGATGCTCCACATGCGCTGGGCGTCACTGAAGCTGTAGGGAATTTCGCCGAATCCGGTGGTGGTGGCGGTGTAGGTGAGGAAGTAGAAAGCATGGAAGAAACTCAGCGGTTCGGGCTTTCCATCCACGTTGACGCCGGGAATCATCACCCATCCCACCATGGAGATTGCGTACACCGAGACCAGAACCAGTATGGGCCGGCGCATGTAGCGCAATACGATGAAGGTCACGCGGTGCGAGTCGGTGCTGTGCAACATCGGAATTACCTCCAGGTTGTCGCGGGGCAGGGATCGGCGCGAACCGCGGCGGAATAACGGCCGCCGAATCGTGGCGCCGGCCAGCAAGCCCGTCAGTCCGGGCCTTATCGTCCCCTCCGTCGCCGAGTCGGCCGGAAAGCTAACGGCGAAGCATGAGCGTCTCGCCGACCACGATGGCCACCGAGACAATGTTTGCGACCAGCGCGCCGCCCGCAAGCGAGACAATGATTGCGGTGGTGCTCGCAACCATGCCCGCACCCGAGACGTGCGCCGCATAGGCCCAGATGATGGCGGCGGCGATGAGCAGGAGATCCGCGACCAGGCTGGTTGCCAGGAGCAGTGCGCCGGTCTGCGAGCGGTCACCCAGCTTGAGACCGGTGGCGATGATGTTCACCACCACGACGAGGAAAAACTCGATGACGTCGTGATGCGCGGGGTTGTCGATTTCCCCGATGAAGAAGGACAGATTCAGGCTGAGCGCAAGGATGACGAAGAACCCGAAGATGACCTTTTCGAGATTCATGCTCAGGTCCCTCCCGGCCGCGTGGCATCGAAGCATAATCCATATGCGAGCGGCAGAGTAGCTGCTCGACGGGGTGGGTCAACACAAGCCCGGCATCCGACTGGACGGGCTCGTGGTTGCTCCGGCTGCACTCGTCCGGGCATCGGAACCCGGAAAACCCCCGGCAGTCGCCGCCGCCGGAGAGGGTGGAATTCGAGGCGCCTTCGATCCGCGCGTCGCGGGACGGGCCACGGGTCGGGTACCGGACTCAATACTAAAAGCACGCCTGGCTTTTGAAATTGTGTAAACTTTTGCCGGAATGGCGGTTTCCTGCGCGCTTCGATTGAGCGATGTCCGATCCGACCGAATTTCGACTGGCGAGCGTTTCCGACGCCGCGAACCTAGCGGTGATGTCGAGGGACCTCGTCGAGCTCGGATTGGGGTGGTCGTGGACTCAAGCGAGAATCGTTCGACACATCAGATCTGCAGAGAGCGTCGTGGTGGTGGCCCGGAGCCATGGGCTCATTACCGGATTCGCGATCATGCGCTTCGGCCGGGAAGAGGCCCACCTGGATCTACTCGCTGTGCGACCGAAATACCGGCGGACGGGGATCGGGCGGCGACTCATGGCGTGGCTGGAAAAATCCGCGTTGGTAGCGGGAATCTCGGTGATCTATCTGGAAGTGCGTGAGAATAGGAAGGAGGCACGCGCGTTCTATGAAAAGCTCGGCTACCGTAGAGTCACGCGGCTGCCCGGTTACTACCGCGGACAGGAGTCGGCCATATGCATGGGCAGGGACCTGTGGTGCGAGACGTCGAGCGCGATCAGCTGACGGGAATAAAAAACCGGGGCCGAGACGACCGGCCAGCCGCTGGGTTATTTTGTGAATTACGGGTGCACACTGCTTGATTGCCCGTCAGCGTTTGAGCCGCCGGCCCGTGAGC
>DATIPL010000882.1:0-7049 GCA_035471965.1 Gammaproteobacteria bacterium | reverse complement strand
TGGGGCGTGTGGCAGTTGGTGCAGTCCTCGCGCACCGGCTGATGCTCCCAGAGAAACGGTCCCCGCTTCTCCGCGTGGCACTGATAGCAGGTGTCGTTGACCGTGGCCTTCACCAGCTGCTTCGGTCCGAAGGATCCATGCGGGTTGTGACAGTCGCTGCACGCCACCAGTCCCTCGCGGATCGGATGACTGGACAGGCGCTGCACCTGAGCCCGCTGCGTCTTGTGGCAGTCGAAGCAGACCTCGCTCTGGGTGCTCTTGACGCGCACCTTGTCCCTAAGCGCGTGCACGTTGTGACAGGAGGCGCAGGTCACATCGGCGAACTGGTGCTGGCTGCCCTGCCAGGCGACGTGCTGGCCCCCCTGGTGGCAGCCGAGGCAGACGGCGTTTTGCTCCCTAGCGGAGTTCTTTGAATGTTTCCCGAACCTCACGCTGACCGGGGCGCGCTTCTCGCCTTCGGCGGGCTTGACCAGATGTTCCGGACTCGGCCCGTGGCAAGTTTCGCAATCGTGGGACGCGAACGGCGTGCGCTCATCGGCGCGCTGGGCATGCGGCGTATACAGGATATGCGTGACCGGGGCTTCGTCGTGACACTTCATGCAGGTCTCCGCGCCCCGTTCGGCATATTCCGCTCCGGGCATCGCCGCGGGATCGTATGCTTTCTGCGCCACGGCCGTTGGAGCCACCCATGAACACGCGAACCAGAGGGCCAGTCCGACGACGATTCGAACGCTCGTTTTCGTTTGACTGAATTCGAACATGGTCTGCTCCAACGCTTGGTTTAGGGCTGCTTGTCGCCTAAGTCGCCATGGTCATCCCGCTCCGCTCAGCGTCGTCCCGTCGCCGCCGCTTCACATTTTCTTCGCCACCAGGTCCGCATCGCCCGAGTCGAGCACCAGCGTGTAACGGAAAGACACGTGATGGTAGCGGTGCTCGGAATAGGCGTCGTGAATCGCAAATCCCAGCGAGTAGGTTTTCCCGCCAACGATGTCCTTGTGCTTGGGGTCGGACATCTTGAGCTTGCGGCTCAACACGACGACCCATTTGTCACCTTCGAGGCCGCCTTCGGCGGTGACCGAGGGGCTCGCATTCTCGTGCCGCTTGTCGAGGATGTAGCCGTCGACGGGCTTCGGCGCGGCGCCCGGGTTGAGCTGCGCCTGCCAGTACTCCATGAAAACGCCGTCCTTTCGAAGCTGCTCCAGCTCGCCGGCGGACTTGTAGCTGTCCCCGCCGCCCTGGCGGGTTATCTTGGTGCGCGACCGGGCCAGGTACTTGGTCAGATCCGTGCCCTCGGATGCGCTCGCCATGTCGGGCAGGTCGGCGTGGCAGGTGCCCCAGCAGCCTGCGCGCGTTGCCTCTACCACCGTGCCGTCATCGAGCATGACCGTCACCCGGGTGGCGACGTCGGGGTCCATTTTCTTCTCGACGTTACCGGTCGACTGCGGCCACTCGAAATGCAGGTAGAGACGTTCTCCGTCGTGAGCGGCCTTGACCGTCAGAGGGATGGCGGGGCGCTTACCGGGTATGGGATTCGGCTCGAGCTTCTTGCCGCTGACGATCTTCTCGCCCATGTCCTTCTGTTCGTCCTGGTGGCAATCCCGGCAGTCCTTGCCTTGTCTGAACTTCTCGTTGCCGCTGTGATCCGACTGGGTCAGCGCCCACTCCCAGGCCGCCTGACCCGGGTAGAATAAGACGGCCTCCGTGCCGTCGACTTTGCTCCAATCCACCGCGAACGCGGCAAACGAAATGTGTAGAAGTGCGATCAGTCCGAGTGCTTTGCTGACGTGCATTCGTATTCGGCCTTGACTTGTGTCCACGCTTGTACCTCGCGATTAATAACCGGAAAAAACCAAGAGGGCTAAAGCGTGAAGCTTTGCTCCCCGGCTTGTTCCTGTTCCTTTTCCAGTTCCTTGTGAATCGGCTTGTGAGCGATTCCCTTGTGGCAGTCGATGCAGGTCTTGCCCTCTTTCACCGCGTCCTCGTGCTGCACTCTCGCCCGGTTGGCCTGATCGGCCAGCACCATGGCCGGCCGCTTGTGGCAGCTTCGGCATTCCCTCGAGTCGGTCTCTTCCATCAGTTTCCAGACTCTCTGCGCCATGGCCAGCCGCTCGGCCTCGAATTTCTCCTTGGTATCGACCACGCCGGCGAAGTGGTAGACGAGCTCCTTGGTCGCTTTGGTCTTGAACCAGAGCATCAGCAGCCAGTTGCCGTGGGGCACGTGGCAGTCTGAGCAGATTGCGCGGACCCCGGACGCGTTCTCGAAATGCGAAGTCTTGGTGTATTCCTCGTAGACCGTGCTGCGCATCTCGTGGCAGGAAATGCAGAAATCGAGCGTGTTGCTGTGTTGAACAAAGCTGGCGAACGCCCCGGAGAAGATGACCCCCGCAACCCCGCCGATGATGAATATCCAGATGACCCGTTTGATTGGACAGCCCTCCCCAGGCTTGCGGTTCAGAGGCCGCCGCTCGTTCGCGGAGCCGAGGAACCAACGGTTTTTAGTCTTCTGCGGGCGAAATTATTGCAGTGCACACAAATCCAATCATTGACTTGGATCAAGATGGGATTTTCCCCGCGGTTCAGACCCATAGCGTCGTAATTGACCAACGTCAAAAATGCAACCGGGCAACTATGACAGGGTCACGCTCAAGTTTGCAGGAGGTGCCTCATCGATATCAACCCGAAGCTTTACGCGAAGTACGACGTGCCCGGACCGCGCTACACCAGCTATCCCACGGTGCCTTACTGGGAGGAGGGCGGGTTCAGCGAAGCGGGTTGGATACGTCGCCTGCGGCGCGCCTACGAGGCGACCAACGGATCACGGGGTATCAGTCTGTACGTGCACCTGCCTTACTGCGAGAGCCTGTGCACCTTCTGCGGCTGCACCCGGCAGATCAGCCGCAACCATTCGCTGGAAGCGCCTTATATTTCGCGGCTGCTGGAGGAATGGGCGCTGTACCGCTCGCGACTCGCGGCGCCGCCCCGGATCCGGGAGCTTCACCTGGGTGGCGGTACGCCCACCTTCTTCTCCGCGGATAATCTCACTCGGCTGGTCGAAGGGCTGCTGACGGGCGCGAGCCTGACAGCGGATGCGGAACTCGGCTTCGAGGCGCATCCGAACAGCACCACCGAGGATCATCTGAAGCGGTTGAACGAGGCCGGGTTCACGCGACTGTCCCTGGGCGTGCAGGACCTCGACCCCGAGGTGCAGCGCGCCATCAACCGGCGCCAGTCTCTCGAGCAGATCACGGCCGTGACCGACACCGCGCGAAGCATCGGATACGACTCGATCAACTTCGACCTGATTTACGGGCTTCCCCGCCAGCGGCTATCGTGCGTGGCGCAGACCTTCGAAGCGGTCGTCGCGATCGCTCCGGAGCGTATCGCCTTCTACGGCTATGCCCACGTGCCGTGGCGGAAAGGGGTGGCGCAGCGCGGCTTCGACGAGTCGGAAATTCCCGTCGGCGCGGCGAAACGCAGGCTTTACGAGCGCGGGCGGCGGGCCCTGGAAGAGGCGGGCTACAGGGAAATCGGTCTCGACCATTTCGCCCTGCCCGGTGACGCCCTCTATCGCGCGGCCGTCGACGGCACGCTGCACCGGAACTTCATGGGTTACACGCCCGTCGATACCCGTGTGACCATCGGCCTGGGCATGTCCGCGATCGGCGATTCCGGCGACGCGTTCGCGCAGAACGAGAAGAACGTGAAAGCATGGGCGAGCCGGGTGACCGAAGGTCGATTGCCCCTCGCGCGTGGCCACCTTCTGAACGCCGAAGACCTGCGCATCAGGCGTCACATTCTCGACCTGATGTGCCGTCTGGAGACGGATTGGGCCGACAGCGATCTGCCGGATTCCGATTTGACCGCGATCAAATCGCGACTGGTGGATCTGGAGACGGACGCTCTGGTGGAAATCGGTGAATCCAGGGTGCGCGTCACGGAAAAAGGGCGGCCGTTCCTGCGCACGGTGTGCATGGCTTTCGACTTGCGACTTTGGCGGGCGCTGCCCGCCAACCCGACTTTCAGCCGCGCAATATGATTGTGTAATGCGTGACGCGGCGGAAAGCTGTCCGGACGGTGCGCTGGAGTTTGGGATCGAATATCGAATTTCGAATATCGGTAGATGGTAGATCGTAGATGGGGGCGGGCACTTGAACCGCAGGGCGAAATAGTGCCGTAGGGCGCAATAGCGAAGCGTATTGCGCCGAAGCGCGTTAATACGGGGACAGTTAATACGGGGACAGACAGTTAATACGGGGACAGTATACTTAATTGAAGTCAGAGTTTCCGGTACCGTTCGAGGTTTGTATCGACGGTAATGTAGGTGACATTGTTCCGAGGACAATTAAGTATACTGTCCCCGTATTACCCGTATTAACCGCGACTGGATTCCCTCTTTCGCGGAAATGGCAGAACAGCGCCGTATGTCGACGACCTCGAATGGTGGCTGCGGTCAGCGCCGCCCCGCTTCCCGTATTGCGGACAACGTCGTCCGCGTCGTGATCAGCTCCGGATTGATGCGCAGCTCCAACACCGCGATGCGCCCGGCGTTGCGGGCGCGCTCGAAGGCGGCGGGAAACTTTTCCGTTCTGGTCACCAGCTCGCCGAAGGCGCCGAAGCTTTTCGCCCACACGGCGAACTCGGGATTGGTGAGCGCGGTGCTCATCACCCGCCCGGGATAGTCGCGCTCCTGGTGCATGCGGATGGTGCCGTACATGTCGTTGTTGACCACCAGGATCACCGGGTCGATGCCGTAGTGCACCGCGGTGGCGATTTCCTGTCCCGTCATCAGGCAGCCGCCGTCGCCGACGAACCCCACCACCGGGCGGTCCGGATGCACCAGCCGGGCGGCGATGGCCGCCGGAATGCCGTAGCCCATGGCGCCGCTGGTGGGGCCGAGCTGGGTGGGGTAACGCCGGTACTGGTAGAAGCGCTGCATCCAGCCGGAGAAATTGCCGGCGTCGGTGGTGAGAATGGCCTCCGCGGGCAGGCACTCGCGCAGGTGGGCGATGACCGCAGCCATGTCCAGGGTGTTGGGAAGCCCGCTGCTCGGCTCCAGGTTGTTCAAGTAGTCGAGCCGCGCTTCCTCCGACCACTTCTCCCAGGCCTTTGATTTGACGGGCTTTTGCGCCCTGGCCTCGCGGGCGAACTCGGGGATCCCGGCGCAGATGGAGAGATCCGTCTGATACACCCGGCCGAGCTCATCCGGATCCGGGTAGACGTGGATCAGCGTCTGCCTCGGCCGCGGAGGCGTCAAAAGGGTATAGCCCTGGGTGGTGATTTCACCCAGCCTCGGGCCGACGGCGAGAATCAGATCGGATTCCCGCACCCGCCGGGCGAGATTCGGATTGATGCCGATGCCGACGTCGCCCACGTAGTTGTCGTGGGTGTTGTCGAAGCGGTCCTGGCAGCGAAACGAGGCCCCGGTGGGCAGATCGTTGGCCTCGGCGAAGGCGACGATGTCCCGGCAGGCCTCCGCCGTCCAGCCCCCGCCGCCGACGATCATCAGCGGGCGCCTGGCCTTGGCGAGCAGGGCCCGCATTTCCGCCAGGGCGGACTTCGATGCCCCGGGCATCGCCGGGCGGTAGGGGCCGGCGTCCTCCACCTGGACCCGCTCCCGCAGCATGTCCTCGGGAAGCGCCAGGGCCACGGGTCCGGGGCGTCCGGAGGTCGCGCGGTGAAAGGCCTGGCTGACCAGCTCCGGAATCCGGTCGGGATCCTCGATCTGCGCCGCCCATTTGCAGAGCGGCCCGTAAAAGCGGCGGTAATCCAGCTCCTGGAAAGCCTCCCGCTCCTCCTGATCGGAGGCGACCTGGCCGATGAACACCACCATGGGGGTCGAGTCCTGGTGCGCCGTGTGCACGCCGATGGCGGCGTTGCAGGCGCCGGGACCCCGGGTCACGAAAAGCACCCCGGGGCGCCCGGTGAGCTTTCCGTAGGCCTCCGCCATGTTGGCGGCGCCCCCCTCCTGGCGACAGCTGAAGGTGCGGATGTCTTCCCGGGCGTCATGGAGCGCGTCCAGAGCCGCCAGGTAGCTCTCCCCGGGCACGCAGAAAACGGTGTCAACCCCATGAATTTTCAGGGCATCCACCAGAACCTGGCCGCCGGTGCGCAGATTTCCCCCGCTCATGCCGCTGGATTCCGTATATTTTCAGGTCGGCGGATTCTCGCACATGGCGGTGAAATTCGCCGATGTCGGCTGCCAAATCATGGTCTATGATTGGACCTGAGGCGGAACTGATGAGCGGGCCCACGGCCCGCAGCCACCGCGATTCCGGGACAGACAACTTCGGCGCCCGTCACGGCCCGCGCCCGGCAAATTACGCGGAACGAGGTGGTTTTGAGTGGTGTATTCCGCAGCCCCCGGCACCGGCCGCCGAAGGCCGATCCCTTCGGCGGCCGGCGTCATTTTTCCAGGGAGTTTTCAATAGTTGCACTGGTCGCGTTAAGCGTCTGGTGATCGATCGCGTTCGAAACTAGTGACATGTGACCGGTAACATGTAACAAGTGATCAATCCGCTTCCGCTCGATTCGTTTCGAAAAATGTTTTTCGTATGTTCCGGTCCAAGTAAAAATTCGTACATGTCACGTGTCACATGTTACATGTCACAAAAATTCCCTAAGTTTCTTATCTCCAGCACGGCAGAAACGCGAGCTCCACCGCTTGATTCATCCCGTCCTCTCTGGTTAGCCTCGCCCGGCATTGCTGTAACATGCCTTTCACCTCATCAGGATCACGGCGTTGACGCACTCCGTTCCCCGCATCGAAGACGATCGCCTGCTGCGCGGTAAGGGTCGTTTCGTCGAGGATCTGAATTTCGACGGACAGGCGTTCGCCTACATGTTGCGGTCACCGCACGCCCATGGCCGGATCCGTTCCATCAATACCGAAGAAGCCTCGGCTCATCCCGGTGTCGTCGCCATTATCACCGGCAGCGACGTTTCCGAAGCAGGACTCGGCCCGATGCCCTGTCGAACGTCGGTCACGTCCCGCGACGGCTCGCCCATGCGCGCGCCGGAGCGGCCGCTGCTGGCATCGGAAATGGTGCGCT
>DATIPL010000881.1:0-1500 GCA_035471965.1 Gammaproteobacteria bacterium | reverse complement strand
ATTGCGCCTCTACACCGGTGGAGAGATTGTCCGTTAAGCGGCCGCGCAGGGCAAAACCCGCCGCGAAGCCGATATGCGCCAAATCAGCGGCCCAGTCCTCATCGGTGATGGCCCCGCCGCCGGCATCCGTCCCATCGCCATTGGAGGCTTGGTCGAACCGGAAATCGCTCAGAGTCGCCCAGGCATTGGCGTGCCACTGCGGTGACACCTGATAGCCTACGTCTACGGACGCCAGCAGCTTGCTCGCGCTGCGCGGCCCCAACGGGCGGCTGTCGTAAATGTCTTCGGAATATTCCAGACTGAGCTGCGCCGTGAACCTCTCCTGCGGCGCCCAGCTCAGTGAAAGCCGCACCTTGTCCCGTTCCCGATCCCCGAGGTTGATGGCGTCGATCTCTCCTGAGGTGCCGTCACGCCATTGAGAGCCGTTCCTGACACTTCGCGTGTAGCTCACGGACCCGCCCAAGCTGTCCACTATGGCGCGCCGAAGCTCCACTTCATAAGAGGTCTCATAGGTTTCGTCACGAAAACTGGCGTGGCGGAGCACGGGTTTGCTTCGGTCCCAATTCTCCTGCTTGAGCCTGCCGATGACGCGGAACCGCTCAGGAAGGGTGTAGATCGCCTCCAGGTTTCCGGTCAGGGTGGTGCGGGAGAAGGGAATATTGAAGCCGCTCCGCGAGGCGGAGGGCGTGATGTATTGCGCGATGTCGGTGCGGTCGTCGCGGTCCTCGTAACGCAGCTTGGCGTTGACCGCCAATTTCGGCATCGGCCGCGCGCTCAGCCCGAACTGGGCCAAGGTTGTGTTCACCTGTCCCCCCAGATCGCTGCGGGTATTTCCGGGGAAAGTCGGCGCCGTGAAAAAGGACTCGTTCTGGATGGCGATGCCATACGACGCCTTAAAAGTGGCGCGGGTTGTCGGCGTCAGGGCGTAGGCCCCCGCCAGGTGAACCTGGTGCGCGGTGTTGTCAGGCGGTAAGGCCACCTGGGGCTGGCTCGAATCATTGTCGAGTACTTCGTGGGCGCTGGTGAAGAAGCTGCCGATATAGCCGCCTGTCAGCTGCAATCGCCTGCCGGTGTAGTTGGCCGTGCCCGTAATTTCGCGGGTGATGTAATCGACGGGTTCGGTCAGGAAATTGAACCCTTGCGTGCCCCACTGACGTTCGCCGCTTTTCTCCTCCTGCCGAAAATCGACCTTTACGCTGAGGTTTGGTCCGATCTGTTTCGTGAGGCCTGTTTCCAGCCGGTCGCGCTGGGTTTCCAGATCGACTTCGCGAAGGGCCGTACCAGATACGGATTGCTCGGGCGTGCCGATGCCGGTCAAGCCGGTGGTGACTTCCAGGGGGTTTCGGTAGGTGGACTGGCTGAGATCGACGAAGAACCGCCAGTCGCCCTGGCGCTCATGCTCGAACCTCAACTCCCTGGTGCCGAGGCCAAGATTTCGTGCGCTGAACCATAGCCAGGTTCCGGTGGCATATTCGCCGAGCGCGATATCGGCATCGGCGG
>DATIPL010000880.1:0-1789 GCA_035471965.1 Gammaproteobacteria bacterium | reverse complement strand
GCACGTCCGCGCCATTTTCGGCATTACTCATGGATGCGCGTCGTTGCTCGGGATGGCACCCTGAACAAGCCAGAAGAATCCAGCACGTCATGAGAATTCTCATTGGTCTAGCCCGAATATTGCTTCAGTTCTAGCTGAATTGCGCATAGAGAAGGCCTCTGAGCCTAGTATGATTGGGTTTGCGAAGACTCAACATACTTTGGCAAGGAGGCCTTATCATGACAGAGTGTAACCGCGAATCGCTCGACTTTTCCAGGCTTTCCCGACGCAAAATCTCAGCTGATTTCGATGGCGGGCGTCTCGCGACCGATGGCGGCGGCCTGTTGCTCCGAGAGGTCAATGGGCGCCTTGGACTGACCCGCCAACTCGCCGCGTGCATCGCCGATCCACGCGACCCGGAGAAAATCATCCACGACACAGAGACCATACTGGCACAGCGAATCTGCGCCATCGCTCTGGGTTACGAAGACCTCAACGATCACGATACGCTTCGAGTCGATCCGATCCTGCAGGTTCTCGCGGAGAAACCTCCGGACGAGGAGCATCCACTCGCGTCACCGGCGACATTGTGCCGCTTTGAGAACTCCATCAACCGGGAATCGCTCGTGCGGATGAGCCAGGTGTTCGTCGAGCAGTTCATCGCGTCCTACCGGCGTGCCCCCAAGAAGATCGTCCTCGACTTCGACGCCACCGACGATCGGGTTCACGGCGATCAGGAAGGCAAGTTCTTCCACGGCTATTACGACCACTACTGCTTCCTGCCGCTGTACGTCTTCTGCGGGGAGCGCCTGCTTTGTGCGTATCTCCGACCCAGCAACATCGACCCCGCGAAGCACAGCCGGGCGATCCTGCGGTTGTTGGTCAATCGCTTGCGTCGGGCGTGGCCCAAGACACGCATCGTCTTCCGCGCCGACTCCGGCTTCTGTCGCTGGAAGACGCTGAAATACTGCGACGAGAACGACATCGGGTATGTCGTGGGGATCGCTCGCAACGAGGTACTCGAGCGTTTGGCGGAGCCGTTCATGACTCAAGCAAAGAAGCGCTTCCGCAGGTCGGGCAGGAAGCAACGTCGCTTCCACGAAGTACGCTACGCTGCCCAGACCTGGGATCGCAAACGGCGGGTCATCGTCAAGGCCGAGCATCTGCCCAAGGGTTCGAATGTCCGCTTCGTGGTGACCAATCTCAAGGACACTCCCACGAAGGTCTACGATGGTTGGTATATTCCCCGGGGAGAGATGGAGAACCGCATCAAGGAGCAGCAACTCGGCCTGTTCGCCGACCGGACGAGTTGCCACAAGTTCATCGCCAACCAGTTCCGTCTTCTTCTCGCCTCAGCGGCATACGTCCTGATCGAGCATCTCCGGCGCGTGGGCCTCCGGGGAACCGAACTGGCTCGCGCCCAGGTGAGCACCATTCGCCTCAAGTTATTCAAGATCGCCGCACGCGTGCGCGTCAGCGTTCGTCGTGTCGTGCTCCATCTGTCGAGCACCTACCCCTACCAGCCGATTCTGCGTCGGCTGGTCACCCGCCTCGTTCCCGACTGACTTGTGCACATCCTGAGATTCTGCTTGGGGGAAAGGGGGTCTTACGCGCGCATCAGCCGCATTTGCCGCGCAGCCCGGCATCCAGCAGTACACGACATGCGGTCACGGCCGAATCTTGATACTTATGCAAAAAGGCGGCTAGCTATCCAACGCCGTGAAGCGGACCCGGTTCCCGCGTGAACGAGAGCGTCAAGCGTCGACAAAGTCGATGTGTTCGAGCGGTTTGACCATGCCGATTTCGGCGC
>DATIPL010000879.1:0-2586 GCA_035471965.1 Gammaproteobacteria bacterium | reverse complement strand
GGCGCGAGGCGAGCGGGTCGCGGGCGGGGCGCCGGGCAAGCGCGAAATCATGAAATTCCGGCCGTGGAGGAACCGGATCGCGGGGCCGCTGCCACTGGCGGGCCGATGCCGGGATTGGCAGACGCAGCACCGCGTAGCCCTCGCGACGATGCGCCTGGCTCCACGCTTCCCCCCCGTGCAGATCCACCACATCCCGTTGGCGGAGTAAGCCCACCGCATCGGCCAGGGGTTCGTCGAGCCAGGCCTGCAGCTCCGGCTCCGGCAGCGGCTTGCCACGCCATACCAGATCGAGATAGACGCGCCGGTCGCCCAGCAGTGTCTCGATGTCGAAGGTGTCGATCCCGAGATGCTGTTGAAGCTTGTACAGAAGCCGTTCGATGAGCAACGTGAGGGCGTAGCCGTCCCCGTACAGCCAGAGCGGAACCCCTGTCATGGTGACGCCGGGACCGCCATTACGCTTCAAACGGCGGATGATTCCAGCCACCAGATCCGAAGAATAGACGTCGGCAACCAGCCAGTGGCCCCCGACGAGCCCGCGGCTTTCCCGCGCGAGCGTTTCAAGACCCTCGCTCAGCACGGCGCTCTCTTCCGCCAGCACCTGCTCGAATCGTCGACGCGAGTCGCTGGCCATATCCGGGTAAGCGGACAGGTTCTCGGCTGCGGCGCGCAGGTTTGCCAGTGGTCCTCGCAGATCCTGCAGTGCATAACGCAAAAGATTGTCGCGCTGGCGCAGCGCTTCAATTCGTCGTGTGGCGTCCTCGAAGGCGATAACAAAACCGGGCTCGAGCCCGGGATCCGAGGGGATTAGCCGCAGACGGCATCGCAGCAATCTGCCGTCACTGATTGTCGCGCACAGGAAATCCGCCTTTTCCTCCTCGACGCTCTCTCTGTCGCCGGAGCGCAGAGCATCGAGAGAGTGCTCGATGGGAGCGCGCGAAACGAGACCGTAAAGTGAGCGGCCGAGACCGAGCGAGAGTTCTCCGCCTAATGCACGCAGCGCCGCCGGGTTGTACAGCACCACGCGCCCATCGGCATCGCACACGACCACGCCTTCATCGAGCCCGGTGATGACCGTTTCGAGACGGGCTGCAAGCGCCTCGGCACGCGTTGCGCCGGCACCGATAGCTCCCGCCACTTCTCGCCGCGAGCGTGCCAGCGCATCTGCAAGGGCGTATACCGACTCGGGAAGGTCGCCGAGAAGATGCGGGTGCGGGAGCTCGAGCTCGTGAGCAGTGTTTGCATCGCTGATCACCCGCGCGCCTCTCGCGATGACCTCCAAGGGATGTATGAGTCGGCGATCCAGATAGGCGAAAACGCAGGCCATCACCGCGAGGACAATGAACCCGGTCCCCGCGAGCACCAGTAAGAGCTGGAACCGCGACTCAGACTGGTTCATATCGGTCAGAATCCAGCCGCCCACAAGTGAAAGCAAGACCACGAGGAGCATGGCCGGAATGGCGCACAGGGCCCAGAACCGCCAGCGGGCGCTCACAAACAGGTCTCCAGTCAATCGTTCGGGATAACAGAATGCTGAAACAAGGCCATCGTGACCTCTCTTAACAATCTGTTGAAGACCGGTGCCGCAGGTCGGCTGTCCCTCGACCGGCGCAATGTGGATGCACAGCCGTGCCATTCTGCGATTGGCTCGGTATTCAACTCCTCGATTTCGTGCTTACGGGATTTCCGAGGAGCTCCTGAACCTTGTCCACCACTTCCCGGGTGGAAAACGGCTTGGTCACGTATTCGTCCGCTCCCATTGCAAGGCCCTTCTCCCGTTCTACGTCCCGGCCCTTGGCCGTGAGGATAAGGATGCGCACGTCTTTCCACTCGGGCCTGGCGCGGACCGCGGCACAGACCTCGTATCCGTTCACCTTGGGCATGTTGATGTCGAGGAGAATGAGGTCCGGGAGACACTCTGAAATAGCCTTGAGTGCTTGTTCTCCATCGTAGGCTGCTCGCACCTCGAAGCCCTGCTTCTCCATAAGGAACTCGAGCGAGAGAACGATGTTAGGCTCGTCGTCGACGACGAGAATGTTCTTGGACATGCTTTCAGCCCCTCGAGAAAGCCCCGCAGTGCCACCGCTCCAGTCCGACACTTACCCGGCGCGCACAGCGGCTTCCGCCCTGGGACAGCCCAGGGCCACGGGCACTGGATTCACTCGCGGCGACCCGCCCGGTTGGAGGCGGATCGCCGCTCTCGGTTTGCCGGCGCGATTTGTATCAGGCAGCCGGCTGCTTGTGCTTTCGGGCGCCTAGGGCGGTAATCGCATCGCGTACCGCATCGGGGATCCTTTGGGTCCCGATCAATGCCTGAACCCGATCCGGGTCTCCACTCCGAAGGGCTTCCTTTTCCTCTTTGCTGAGCCGGGCATCGTTCAGGGTTTCGGCGGGCTCTTTTTTCAGCGCGTCGAGCAACGTGGGATCCTCGATGAGGCAGGAAATGTACTCCGCCAGGTGGTTCTCTTCTTTCATGTGACTGTCCCTCCGCTCGAGCCTGGGCTTGCTCATATTGACTCCGGACCCTCGCCGCGCTGGCCGGTCTCGGACCTTGAGGGTGGGCGCGGCCGAGGGTACCGGCCGACATTT